>NZ_DATIDY010000088.1:0-19071 GCF_035456085.1 Flavobacterium sp. | reverse complement strand
TATACGACTGAATATCGAGCGTGTTCACAATAAAATCCTGCTTGATGGTTTTTACTGTAAAATTAAATTCGGAAAGTTCTTTGTGCTTTTCGGCAACTTTTGGATTGAGTTTATCCAAATGCAAAGTCACTTGATATGCGGTGCCCGATTCCAGCTTTTTTTCGGGAATAAAAGCGATGGTATTGCTTGACAGTGCCACTACTTTTCCATGTACATTTGGAGAGATATCAAACAAATCGTCGTCTAAAACCTCGTTGACTTTCCAATTTTTATCAAAAGCCAAAACCACACGAATATCAGATTGCGCCGAGACTATTCCCCCCGTAAAACTGACTATATACTCTTTAAATAATGAAAAATCAGAATTAAAATCAGCGGCTGATTTTTTACTACAACCTTGAAACAAAAAAAACACACAAAATACGAAAATCAATCCTTTTGTTTTCACTTTTATTTAGAGTTAATGGGTTACAAATTAGAGAAATAATCACTTTTTACAGTTTAAGGCACAACTATAAAAGCCCTCATTATATTACAGTAAAAGTATATTTTTATTTAATTATTTTAAGAAGAATTTTCCGTTTTTAAAAAATATTTTTTGGTAAATTATTTTCTCTTTTATAACAAAAAACTGTTTGCAAACGACGAGGCCATTTTGATAAAAACATCTGCCAATTTTTAATAGATAATACGCATTAGATTCAAAATATAGGTTTGCTTTTTCTTATGCTAAAAATATTTTCATAAATTCGGTCTTCCTAATAAATTCATATCTGATGAACAAAACTTTTCATTTCCAATATATACTATTTTTTCTGGTTTTATTTGCTAATGGCTATTGTCAAAACCCACTTAACTTGGGCAATAATATATTAACAGCTGATCCTTCAGGTCATGTTTGGAAAGACGGCAAAATGTATTTATATACTTCGCACGATGAAGAATGTCAGAAAGATTTTTTTATGAAAGACTGGCATGTCTTTTCATCTAGTGATTTAGTAAACTGGACAGACCATGGTGCTTGTTTATCAGTTAATGATCTTTCATGGGCAGATAATTTTGCTTGGGCACCAGACTGTGCTTATAAAAACGGCAAATATTATTTTTGTTTTCCAGCAGGAAATGGTTTTAAAGACCGTACAAATCCTAAAAAAAGCACCAAATGGATGGGAATTGGAATTGCAGTAAGCGATTCTCCAACAGGACCTTTTAAAGATGCCATTGGCAAACCACTCTGGACAAAACCTTATGCGAATGATCCTTGCCTTTTTGTGGATGATGATGGAAAAGGATATATTTATTTTAATGGTGGAGGCGATTATTTAGTAGCAAAATTGGCCGATGATTTTCTTAGTATCAAAGGCGATATTCAATCGATGGATATGGGCGGTTACAAACCAAAAAGAGAAGGTCCATGGGTTTTTAAAAGAAAAGACACTTACTATTATACTATGCCAGAGGACAATAGAATCTTAACATATTACACCTCAAAATCGCCAGTAGGACCTTGGAAATATCAAGGTGTGATTATGGATGCAGAAGGCGAAAGCAACAACCATCATTCTATAGTAGAATTCAAAGGAAAATGGGTTTTATTTTACCACAGATGGGTCGAAAACAAATCTGAATGTGGCGAAAAACAACGTAAAGTATGTGCCGAAAACTTGTTTTTTAACGAAGATGGAACTATCCAAAAAATTAAAAGAACCGATGCTGGTGTGGGGAATTCATTTCGTTAAAAAACTAATTTAGCATCCATTTATTTTCTCCTAGAAGCAAAAAAACGCTTCATTAAATCGCCTGCTTCATTGGCCATAACTCCGGAAACTACGGTAGTTTTTGGATGCAATTTAGTTCCCATTGTAATAAATCCGCGATTTTCGTCACGAGCACCGAAAACAATTTTAGAAATCTGACTCCAATACAAAGCTCCGGCACACATTTGACAAGGTTCAATTGTTACATAGAGCGTGCAATCTTTAAGGTATTTTCCACCTAGGAAATTAGCGGCTGCGGTAATGGACTGCATTTCGGCATGGGCGGTAACGTCGTTTAGCATTTCTGTCAAATTATGACTTCTTGCAATTACTTTATCCGCAATAACGATAACTGCTCCAACGGGGATTTCGCCTTTATCAAAAGCCATTTCAGCTTCTTGCAAAGCTTTTTTCATGAAGTATTCGTCGGTGAAAGGGTTTATCATGCGATTTTTGAGTGCTATTAACAATTACAAATTTATAATTTACAAAACTATAATTTGAAATTTTTAGGATTTTGATAAGTTGAAAAAACATCCAGAATATAAATTCTATTTTCCTCTATTCTGTACACTATTTTAAAATTCCATTTAGGAAAAAATCTAATTTCTTCCAAATTAAATAAAGGTTCTATTGGATTTTTTTCGGGATATACGTTTAGCTTTTCTCCTAAATCAAATAAAGTTTCAACAACCAAATTAGCATTTTGAGGACTTTTGGTAAAAATATAATTATAACAATTCTGAATAGAGTCGATAGCGTTTGGAGACCAGACAACTGGCCTCATTTTTTTACTATTTTTTTTCTGGCTTCTTCAGTTGTATAACCAATTTCTCCAGCATCTGAAAGCTTGATAATTTCATTCAAATGATTTTCGTACTCCTTCACAGATAATGGTTTACCATCAGTTGAATATGCATAAATATCGTCATTAAGCAACTTTTCTATTTTATTAAGTAATTGTACATTTTCAATATCTAATATTCTGTGTACAATATTTCTACGTTGGGATTCTACATTCATTATTATCAAGATTTACTTCAAAGTTATAAAATAATTCGCCTATGGAACATTTATCTTCAATACAAAAATAAGCATTCAATTTGTACACTTGATATTCTATTTCTTCTTATTACTATTAAAAAATTATGACTAGAATTTTCAAGTATAAATATATTTTGAAACCTAAAGCCCGCAAGAGGGATAGAAATAAGTTACCGAAGTAACATGGATAGCCCGACCGCATTTAGGGAAAGGGGCGAATAAGCGCATCGTGGATTAAGCCCCTTTTCCTAAATGTGGTCTTGCCCAAATGACAATTATTAAACCTTAAAATAAATGTTTAAATCATTCGAATATGAAAATATCAATTTTTAAAATTATAACTTTGAATTTTCTTAGCATTTATCGTTTTTAATAGCTAAATAACTAGTTAAACTTATATTCCTACTTATATGTTTTTAAAAGGCCTTTTAAAAAATACCATCACCATTTTTCTTTGCTCCGTTGTATTTCTGGTTTCTCAGAAAGTCATTGCACAGCCCAAACAAGAAGCTACAACTACTACAACAACCGAGTTAGACGAAAGTAAAGTGCCAATATTGATTGGTAAAATTGAAACCTACAATTTTACGATAGACAGAAGCCGATTTTTACTTCAAAGAGGTTATGATGTTTCTGCTATTGAAAATGCTTTGCCGGATATTGAAAGAAGAATAAAAGGCTTTAAGAAACGATTTGAAAAGCGAGGAAAAAAAGCAAATTTACGCAGCCTTAACAGCTCTGTTATTTTGCTAAAAGAAATATCTGAAAATTTAGCTTCTTACAAGAGAACTGTTTCGGGCTACAGTGATGAATTAACCAAAAAGAATGAGGAACTAAAAAAAATTCTAAATGATCCGGAATTACATATTCAGTTAGAAGATTCTATATTAAGAACACAACTGACAGATGTGTTAACTGAGGCTAAACAACTCAACAAATTACAGAAAAAGACGTTGGCCAAACTAAACTTATTGACCAGCCGAGTTTCGATTAATTTGTTTCAAACTCAAGATTTATCATCGGATATGGTTTATTTATCCATTTCAAAAAAGATAAATATGTGGTCGCAGGAAGAATCCCCTCTTTTTTCGGCAAAATCGAGCGAATATGAAAATTCTTTTTTTGATAATGTTATAAAAGCATTGCAGCGTTCGGGAAAGATTTTGATGATTTATTTGAAAGGTAAAATAAATATTGTTTTTTTCAGTCTTTTGTTATTTGTCGGTATAACAGCCTGGATGACATCAAATAAACGCAGGATTAAAAAAATGGATGATTCAGAATCCATTTTAGCGCAGGTAAAGTTTTTGAATAAAAGTGTGATTGTTGGGTCGTTATTTAGCTTTTTTACTTATTTGCCATTCCTGTTTGGCAATCCAACTATGTCACTTTTGCATACTATTGAATTGATTCGTCTTGTATTGCTCTCCTTATTGATTTTACCATTTTTGACTCAACAGGGTAAAATGATGTGGTTTTCGGTATTTGCGATTTGGATTTTTTATGCAATTGATGATGTTTTACTTGACCCAGCTTTTGGAGAACGTTGGGCTTTATTTATAGTGGGGATCGTCTTTTTGTTTTTGTGCGTTAAAATTATTAAGAGTAAAAACAGTCTATGGATTGGTATAGAACCTTCTATTGCGACTAAAGCTTTGATTATTTTTAGCATTGTGCAGGTCGTTTTGTCATTGGCATTTAATTTGACCGGACGATTATCACTATCCAAAATATTTGGTGTTAGTGCGGTGCAATGTTTAGTGTTGGGGGTTACTCTGAAAGTCTTTTGTACTGTGATCGTAGAAGCTATTTATATGCAAACTGAAGCGTATCGATCAAGCCGATTTTCGGATTTTATTAATTTCAAAGAACTTCAGCATAGCCTTATTAAGTATTTATGGCTGTTGGCAGCGGTGATATTTATTATTGGTTTTGCAAGAAATATTACTTTCTATGATCTTTTGATGAGTTCTTGTGCTACTTTTTTTAATGAAACAAGAAGCATTGGAAGTTTTAAATTTACTTTTTTAAGCATTGCGATATTTATCTTTATCCTTTGGCTATCGTCTATTATTTCAGGTTTTATTAGCTTTTTCTTTAGAGAACAATCCACTTCGACTGGAAAAAGAAGTGGTCTGAATTCGATGATGTTGCTAATTCGTTTAGCAATCTGGACGGTTGGTTTTTTTATTGCTGTGGCTGCAGCTGGCATTCCAATTGATAAACTTTCGATTATGCTTGGTGCGTTGGGAGTTGGTATTGGCTTTGGTTTGCAAAATGTTGTAAACAACTTGGTTTCGGGAATAATCATAGCTTTTGAGCGCCCGATTCAAATTGGGGATCAAATTGAAATTGGTAATAAATCTGGTGTGGTCAAAGAAATCGGTGTGCGTTCCAGTAAAATACACAGTGCTGAAGGTTCGGATATTATTGTGCCCAATGGCGATTTATTGTCTCAGCATTTAATCAACTGGACAATGCAGGACAGAAGCAGACGCATTGAGTTTACTATTGGAGTTCCTTATTCTACTGATGTTGAAATGGCACGTAAATTAATTAGCGAAAAATTAGCCCAAAACGAAAAGGTTTTGACAGCACCTAAACCCAACGTTATTATTCAGGATTTTGGTGAATATGCAGTTACTTTGAAAACTTTATTTTGGGTTGCTGATTTGTCTCAGGCTAATGAAGTTCGTACAGAAACTATGAATAATGTAAAAACGGTTTTGACTGAGGCAGGAATAAATCTTCAGATCAAATCATCGTAATAAAACTTATATCGTTAAAAAATCATTCATCAGCAGTAAAGCAGAAACCAAGATTGATACTATCGAAATCAAAGGAATTACTATTTATGAAGGTGACAAAATTTAACTTTAAAACCGTAAATTTGCTTTTTAACCAATAATGAAAAGCAACTTACTTCAAACCATCTATAGTCCAATCGATTTACGAAAACTCGATGAAACCCAACTTCCGCAATTAGCACAAGAATTGCGAGATTTCATTATTGGGATTGTTGCTGTAAAAGAAGGTCATTTAGGCGCTAGCCTTGGTGTTGTAGAACTTACAATTGCTTTGCATTATGTCTTTAATACGCCCGAAGATGTTTTGATTTGGGATGTAGGACATCAGGCTTATGGTCATAAAATTTTGACCGAAAGAAGAGAAATTTTCTACACCAATCGTCAATTGAATGGTATATCGGGTTTCCCAAGAAGAAGCGAAGGTAGCTACGATGCTTTTGGCGTAGGCCACTCCTCTACTTCAATTTCAGCTGCTTTGGGAATGGCAATTGCTTCCAATCTAAAAGGTGATTACGAAAAACAACACATTGCGGTAATTGGCGATGCTTCAATCGCTTCGGGAATGGCTTTTGAAGGATTAAATCATGCCGGAGTTACCGATGCCAATTTATTGGTAATTCTCAATGACAATGCTATCGGAATTGATCCAAGCGTGGGAGCTCTCAAAAATTATTTTACTGCGATAAAAGAAGGAAAAAATCCGAAGCAAAATAATATGATTCGGTCACTGAATTTTAATTGTTCCGGACCAATTGACGGCAATGATATTTTTGCTGTAATAAAAGAATTGAAACGTTTACAAAAAATAAAAGGGCCAAAGTTTTTACACCTGATTACTACCAAAGGAAAAGGTTTGCAACAGGCCGAAGAAAATCAGGTAAAATATCACGCTCCGGGTAAATTTGACGCTTCAACTGGCGAAATTATTCCGAAGCAAGAGGATCATTTACCTCCAAAATATCAAGATGTTTTTGGATTAACCGTTTTAGATTTGGCTAAAAAGAACGAAAAAATTGTCGGAATAACACCGGCAATGCCATCAGGAAGTTCATTGAAATTTATGATGGATGTTTTTCCAAAACGAGCTTTTGATGTAGGAATCGCTGAACAGCACGCAGTAACATTGGCAGCAGGAATGGCAACTCAGGGAATGATTGTGTATTGCAATATTTATTCGACCTTTTTACAAAGAGCCTATGACCAACTGATTCACGATGTAGCTTTACAGAATTTACCTGTGATATTCTGTTTGGACAGAGCAGGTTTAGTTGGCGAAGATGGAGCAACACATCATGGCGTATTTGATTTGGCTTATTTGCGTTGCATCCCAAATATGATAATTCACGCCCCTCTTAATGAAATTGAATTACAAAATATTTTATATACTGCTCAATTAGGCCTGAACCATCCTATCGCTATCCGTTATCCTCGCGGCAGAGGTGTAACAGAAGATTGGGAAAAAACATATTTGGGAAAATACGAATCAATTGAAATTGGAAAAGCAAAACTACTTAAAAACGGAACAAAAACAGCCATTCTATCTTCTGGTACCATTGGCAATAATGTTAGCTCAGCTCTTTTAGCAATAGAACATTCTGAAAATTTTGCGCATTATGACTTTGCTTTTATCAAGCCTTTGGATGAAGTAGAACTACACACCATATTTAATCAATTTGAAAATATAATTACTGTTGAAGACGGAACTATAAAAGGTGGTTTTGGAAGTAGCATTCTGGAATTTGCAGCAACTCATAATTACAATTCTAAAGTACAAATTTTGGGAATTCCGGATATTTTTATCGAGCAAGGTTCTGTTAACGAATTACAACAATATTGTGGAATTTCCGTTGATAGTTTGAAAATAATTTTCTCAAGTTATTGAAATTAGCTATTTTGCGCACCAAATACCTCAGCTTTTATTATGACTTTTTTCAGCAAATTCTTTATAGCTTTATTTTTACTTTTATCTGTTTGTGGTTTCTCACAAATAAAGATAATTACCAGTAAGGCAGACACAACTGCTACCACAAAAACCAATAAAGAACCATCCAATGTCATTATTACGGCCAAACCAGACACCATTACTTATTGGAAACACAAAAACGTTGCAGGAATTGATATTTCTGAAATCGCATTTGTAAACTGGAGTGCTGGAGGAACAAGTGCTATAACAGGACTCATCAGAGGAGATTTTAAATATGAGTACAAAGATGATTATCAAGTTTGGTCCAACGAAATGTTTATCCGATATGGTTTGAATAAACAAGAAGGCATTGAACTCAGAAAAACAGACGATGCATTCAAGCTCAATTCTACTTACGGTTTAAGAACCAATCCCAGGTCAAATTGGTATCATTCGGCGAAATTTAACTTTAATACTCAATTCACTAATGGATATAGTTATCCAAATACCGAAAATCCTATTTCGAAACCATTTGCTCCGGCATATGCCTTCTTAGGTATTGGATCTGAGTATTTTTACAAACCATATAATTTTAATATGTACTTATCGCCTTTAACTCTAAAAAGCACAATGGTACTTGACCAAACACTTGCCAATGCTGGTGCTTATGGTGTAAAAAAGGCGGTTTATGATGAACAGGGAAATTTAATTGCTGAAGGAGAAAAATCCAAAACTGAACTTGGTATTTTAATCACTTCTTCTTTTGAAAAAGAGATATTTACCAATATCGTACTAAAAAACCGTTTGACATTATACACTGATTATCTACATAATTTCGGGAATATTGATGTCGATTGGCAATGTTATTCGTTTTTAAAAGTAAATGAATATGTCAAAGCTAATGTTGGATTCAATTTAGTTTATGATGAAGATATTGATGTTATCAAAGAAGAAAATGGGGTAAAGGTTAATAAAGGCTCCAAAGTACAATTAAAACAAGTACTAGGAATTGGTGTTGAATACGCGTTTTAAAACATAAAAAAGAGAGCCTGTATAGACTCTCTTTTTTTTCATTTAATTAAGAAGACTAATATCCCTTAATAGTTTTGTAAAACAACAAAGCATTTCCATCAGTAAGCATAGAAACAAAATGACAAATATGAAGCAATCTTTCATAAAGATTCTCTTTTGCTAATTGATGTTTTTCAGGCAACATTTTCAATATTAGTGTATCGTAATTTGACAAATTTCCATCGGCCTTATTGTTGAATGCCGTAATGAATTTGTCTAATAAAGTCTGGATGATTTGATATCCAACAATTTCTTTTTCGACTACTTCCCTACTTTGATAAATATTTTTGACGCTAATGTTAATAATATCGTCCATTTGGGCTTTATATTTGCTTTTATCTGTCAAGGAGAAAGGAAATTCACCTCTCATAATCGCTTCTTCGTTTTCAACAAAAACCTTTACCGCATCATTGATTAAACTCCCAATTGCCAAAGCTCGCAAATAACTGATTCTGTCTTCTTTGGTTTCTAATGTTTTGTATTTAGACGTATCAATGCTATCTTTTACCAATTTTATCAAATATTCTAACGCAAAATCCTCCGACACCAAGCCTAAATTAATTCCGTCTTCAAAATCAATAATAGTGTAGCAAATGTCATCGGCTGCTTCTACCAAATAAGCAAGCGGATGACGTTCAAAACCTATGTCATCTCCGCCTTTATTGGCAATCATTCCCATTTCAGCAGCGACTTCCTGAAAGAATTCTTTATCAGTTTGAAAAAAGCCATATTTTTTGTCGGCTATATTTTTGGTTGGTTTTTTAGGCAAACTTTCTTTTGGGTATTTCATAAATGCACCTAGAGTTGCATACGAAAGTCTGATTCCGCCATCTACTCCTGGACGGGAACTGTTCAAAACTGAAAATCCGTTGGCGTTTCCTTCAAAATCAATTAAGTCTTGCCATTCTTTTGGAGATAGTTGGTCTTTGTATTTTAATCCGTTTCCAATTGAAAAATATTCGCCAATCGCTTTTTCGCCTGAATGTCCAAAAGGAGGATTTCCAATATCATGGGCTAATGAAGCAGCGGCAACTATAGCTCCAAAATCGTTCATTTGGTAACCGTGAACTTCTTTTAAGTGCGGGTGTTTTTCGATGATTTTTTTCCCAACCAATCTTCCCAACGAACGTCCCACTACCGAAACTTCCAAACTATGTGTTAATCTCGTGTGCACAAAATCAGTTTTAGAAAGCGGAATTACCTGGGTTTTATCCTGTAAACTTCTAAAGGCTGAGGAGAATATGATTCGGTCATAATCTACTTCGAAACCCAAACGGGTATCGTCTTGCTCAATTCGCAATCTTTTTCCTTTGTCACCTTGTCTTTTTAGTGATAATAATTGTTCCCAGTTCATTGTGATTTATGATTTTAAAGACCAAAAATACATTTTATTTTATGATTTTTAGCTATCTCTAAAGTTGTTGTCTGCCCGCGTGAGGGATAGAAGCAAACTACCGAAGTAGTGCGGATAGCCCGACCCCGTTGCGCTAAGGGGCTGTATAAGCGATCCTAAAAGTAAGCCCCTTAGTGCAACGGGGTCACGCCCTAATTGTTTTTTAAATTGCCAATGCTGTGCTGTGCTTGATTTCGCCCATGACGAAGACGCTTTGGGTGTTACCAATATTTTCGATTGTAGAAAGTTTGTTCATTACGAAATCCTGATAACTGGACATGTCTTCGACCAAAATTTTGAGCATAAAGTCGTAATCGCCGGCAATGTTGTAGCATTCTATGATCTCTGGAAGCGCGACGATGTCTTTGACAAAATTGCTTCCAACGTTTTTCGCATGTTCTTTTAGTCGGACATTGCAGAAAACGGTCATGCCAAGATTGAGTTTTTTCTTGTCCAATAAAGCCACATATTTCATGATGTAACCATCGCGTTCCAATCTTTTAATACGCTCATAAACGGGAGTTACTGTCAAAAATAATTTGCTGGCGAGCTCTTTTATGTTGATATTGGAGTTGTCTTGCAGGTGTTTTAGGATTTGTAAATCGATACTATCAATATTTTCCATAGTTATTTTTACGGCTAAAGTTGCCATTTTAAGTTGTAATCAAAATTAATTACTGTCAATCAATATAATAATATATTATTTTACTGAACTAACATACAAATCTAAGTTTATTTTATCAATATAATACCTTTGAATAGAAATAAATACTGATAAAAAAATGAAGACAAATAATTTAGGTTATCCAAGAATTGGCAGTAACAGAGAATTGAAAAAAGCCAATGAATTGTATTGGGCAGGAAAAATTACTGCTGAAGAACTTTTAACCACTGGCTCCGCAATAAGAAAGCAAAACTGGCAGCTGCAAGCCGAAAATGGGATTGATTTGATTCCGTCAAATGATTTTTCTTTTTACGATCAAGTATTGGATTTGACGCTTACACTGGGGGCAATTCCTGAGCGTTATCAGGAGTTTTCAAGAACAAACAACTCGCTTGATTTGTATTTTGCAATGGCGCGTGGCACTCAAAAAAATGCACAAGATTTGGTAGCAATGGAAATGACCAAGTGGTTTGATACCAATTACCATTATATCGTTCCTGAGTTTACTAAAAATCAGAAATTTGAATTATTTTCGACTAAAGTGATTGCCGAATTTATAGAAGCCAAAAATCTTGGAATTATTACAAAACCTGTACTTATAGGACCTGTCTCGTATTTATTATTGGGAAAAGAAAAAGAGGAAGGTTTCCATAGAATTGATTTAATCGAAAAATTATTGCCTGTTTATTTTGAAATTTTAACTAAGTTAGAATTAGAAGGCGCAACAAATATTCAATTTGACGAACCTTTCTTAGCATTGAATTTGACTGACAAAGAGCGTAATGCCATTACTTATGTTTACAACGAAATCAACCAGAAATTCCCTTCTCTAAAAATAATTCTGGCAAATTATTTTGATTGTTTTGGAGAGAATATTGACACTGTTTTGGCATTACCAGTTGATACTTTGCATTTGGATTTAGTGCGTTGTCCTCTGCAATTGGATGATATTTTGGAATCAGGGAAATTGAAAAATAATGTAAATCTTTCTTTGGGAGTTGTTGATGGAAGAAATATTTGGAAAAATGATTTCCAAAAATCATTAGCACTTATTGAAAAAGCGGTTAGTGCTTTGGGATCTGACAGAATTTTGATTGCTCCATCCTGTTCGTTGATTCATTCGCCTTGCGATTTGGATTTAGAAACCAATGACGAAACATTAACTCCAGAAATCAAGCAATGGCTGGCTTTTTCGAAACAAAAAATTCAGGAAATAGCTCTTTTGAAATCTTTTGCAACAAATGAACAAAAGACATCGACATCATTGAAATTTATTGAAAATACAGTTGCGAATGAAAACCGAAAAACTTCAAAATTAATTCATAACGAAAAAGTAAAAAACAGAGTTGCTGCAATTGTTGAATCAGATTCCAAAAGACATAACACTTTTGACATTCGAAGAAAAAAACAAGCCGAAGCATTGCAATTACCTTTATTTCCAACTACAACAATTGGTTCGTTTCCGCAAACAGCAGAAGTAAGAAGTTGGAGAGCCAAATTTAAAAAAGGAGAATTATCTCAAATCGAATATGATGCGCTACTTGAAAAAGAAACCGAAGAAACTATTCGTTTTCAGGAAGAAACCGGAATCGACGTTTTGGTTCATGGAGAATTTGAACGCAACGATATGGTTGAATATTTCGGTGAACAATTGGACGGATTTACATTTACCAAAAACGGTTGGGTACAAAGTTACGGTAGCCGTTGTGTAAAACCACCTGTTATTTATGGTGATGTTTCTCGCCCAACTCCTATGACTGTAAAGTGGGCAAAATTTGCACAATCCCTGACACCAAAATGGGTAAAAGGGATGTTAACAGGTCCTGTTACTATATTGCAATGGTCGTTTGTTCGTGATGATCAGCCACGTTCTGAAACTTGTACTCAAATTGCTTTGGCAATTCGTGATGAAGTCCTGGATTTGGAAAAAGCAGGAATCAAAATCATTCAGATTGACGAACCGGCCATTAGAGAAGGATTGCCTTTACGCAAAGAAGAATGGGCGAAGTATTTGGACTGGGCAATAAAAGCTTTCCGAATTTCTGCTAGTGGTGTTGCTGATGATACACAAATTCACACACACATGTGCTACAGTGAATTTAATGACATCATTCAAAACATTGCTGATATGGATGCTGATGTTATCACTATCGAATGTTCACGTTCGCAAATGGAATTGTTGGATGCCTTTGCCGATTTTAAATATCCAAACGAAATTGGTCCCGGAGTGTATGATATTCACTCGCCACGAGTTCCATCCAATGAAGAAATGATTCATTTACTAAAAAAAGCTAGTGCCGTAATTCCTGCCAATCAGTTATGGGTAAATCCCGATTGTGGTTTGAAAACTCGTCATTGGGAAGAAACCAAAAAAGCATTGATTGAAATGGTGGCTGCGGCTAAGAAGATGCGTGTTGCTGTTGAAGATATTGTAACGTTTTAAAAATATATTTGAGAATTATTCATTCATTTTGTTAGCATTAAAAAACAAAAAGGCTTCGTAATTGAAGCCTTTTATATTTATATTGAATTAATAATTATAAGGTTGCTGCTCCTCCATCCAACAACAACTCTCCTCCTATCATAAACTTAGAATCATCAGAAGCTAAATAAAGGAATCCTTCGGCTATTTCTTCTGAAGTGCCTAAACGTTTTGCAGGAATTCCTGAAGCAAGATGCGTTTTGGTTGCGTTAGCTTGTTCTTCAGTAGCACCTCTTGAAAATATTGGCGTATCAATTGGTCCAGGCGAAAGCACATTCACTCGAATATTTCTATCCAATAATTCGGCAGATAAAGTTCTTGCCAATGAACGAACTGCAGCTTTAGAAGCAGAATAAGCAGCCGTTGACACAAAACCTTTATGAACTACCGTAGATGCGGTAATTATTACAGAAGCGCCATCATTTAAATGTGGCAAGGCTTTTTGAATCGAAAAGAAAACTCCCTTGAAATTAATATCATTAGTTTGATCAAACATTTCTTCGGTGTAATCAGCAAATGGAGCTGCAATTAATATCCCAGCATTTACGACCAAAACATCAATTTTCCCGAAAGTATCTTTTACTGTTCCGTAAGTCGAATCGATACTGTTTAAATCTGATATATCACTTACCAAACCAATTGTACCATTTGCAACTTCGAAAACCGCTTCGTCAATTGTTTTTTTATTACGTCCCGTTATCGCCACTTTGGCGCCTTGTTGAGCAAATAATTTGGCCGTTGCCAGTCCTATTCCACTATTCCCTCCTATAATAACGGCTACTTTGTTGTGTAATTTTTTCATAGTTTTTATAATAATTTGATTGTTTTAAGTATTTAAATATCTAAATATTTCGATGTTTTTTATTAAAAAAAAGCTAAACTGCAAGATTGGAAATATAGCTGGCATAAGCTGAGCAAATTTCTTTGTTTATCATAAATTTCAAGTTACGTCCTTCTTTATTAGCAATTAATAAATCAGCATCTATCAATTGTTTTATATGATGTGACATAGTTGATTGTGCCAAATTAAACTCGGCAGAAACATCACAACATTGCGTGCAACTTTCATTTTTGCCAACAATCTTCATTATCTTTAAACGATATGGATCGCCCAAAGCTTTTGAGATTTTTTCTACTTGTTTTATGGTTAAACTTGGAATCATGGGGCAAATGTAAAAATATTTTTTGGATATATCGAAATATTTCGATATTTATCTTTTAAATTTGTGCAGACTTTAAATCCCTCCAATTCTTTTTAATTGAATTATTCCCTTAAAATATTCACTATGAAAATTCTATACGACTATATCAAAACCCACAAAACGCTTTTATATATCGCTCTTTTTTTAGCTACAATCAACCAATGTTTTTCGATGTTTGATTCGATTATCATTGGTAAATTACTGAACGAATGCGGTGTTGGAGTAGCTAATTTTCACAATAATCAATACACATTTATCAAAGCCGTTTTGGGTTGGCTGGCATTATCTCTTGGAGCCGCAATGGTTTCAAGAATTACCAAAAATTTTCAGGATTATTTCACCAATATCATTATTCAAAGGACAGGTGCACAAATGTACACGGACGGAATTCAAAAAGCTTTGCAATTGCCTTATCAGGATTTTGAAGATCAACGCTCTGGAGAAACTTTAGGCAAACTTCAGAAGGTAAAAATTGACTGTGAAAAATTCATCACACTTGCTATTTCATTAATTTTTCAATCTATTGTTGGGATTGTATTTGTGGTCGTTTATGCTGTAAGTATTCATTGGCTATTGGGACCAATATTTTTGATAACTGTTCCTGTGATTGCCTTTGTTAGTTCATTTTTAGGAAAAAGAATCAAAAAGGTTTCCAAAGAAATTTTAGGCGAAACAACCGCTCTGGCTGGAGCTACAACCGAATCTTTACGAAATATTGAGTTGGTTAAAAGTTTAGGATTAACCGAACAGGAAGTTAACCGATTAAACACAACAACGATTAAAATCCTAGGACTGGAACTCAAAAAAGTGCGTTTCATTCGTTCGTTGAGTTTCATACAAGGAACCACGGTTCATTTTATGCGAACTGCTTTGGTTTTTGCACTCTACATGTTCATTTTTAAAGGGATTATCAAACCGGGCGATTTAATTACCCTAATGTTCTTTTCGTTCTTTTTATTTAATCCACTACAAGAACTTGGCAATGTGATTGCAACTTATAATGAAACCAAAGCATCAATGGATAATTTTGCTAGTTTAATGAATTCTGAAAGCGAAGTAATTCCAAAAAATCCTAAAACCATTGGAGCAATTAATCATTTACGTTTTGAAAATATTTCTTTCAAACATCAAAGTGCAAGTACCTATGCCGTAAAAAATATCTCGTTTGATACCAAAGCCGGTGAAACCATTGCTTTTGTTGGTCCATCTGGAAGCGGAAAAACTACTTTGGTAAAAATGCTCGTTGGTTTGTACAATCCAGCCGAAGGAGCTATTTTTTATAATGAAAAAAATGCTAAAGACATTGACCTTACCGAATTAAGACAGCAATTAGGTTTTGTAACCCAAGATGCTCAATTGTTTTCGGGAACGATAAAAGACAACTTATTGTTTGTAAAACCAGATGCAACCGATGAAGAAATCAATGATGTTTTGCAAAAATCAGCTTGTCAAAATCTATTAGCCCGTGCCGAAAACGGAATTTACACTACTATTGGCGAAGGCGGAATAAAAGTTTCTGGAGGAGAGAAACAACGTCTGTCTATTGCCAGGGCGTTGCTTAGAAATCCGCATTTATTGCTTTTCGATGAGGCAACTTCGGCGTTAGATTCTATTACTGAAGAAGAAATCACTAAAACCATTCGAAGCATATCTTCTAAGCAAGATCAAATTACAGTTTTGATCGCACACCGTTTATCAACTATCATGCATGCTGATAAAATATTTGTTTTGGAACAAGGGGAAATCATCGAGCAAGGAAAACATGAAGATTTATTAGACGAAAAAGGCTTGTATTATGCGATGTGGAGACAACAAATTGGTGAAAGAAACAATGCTACTATTTCTACACTCTCCAGCTAGAAGACTTTATACAAATTGTAACGAGTCACTTTTTTCGATAGTGTAAATAAAATAAGGTTGTTTCACTTTTTTGGAACAACCTTATTTTATTTTTAAGAATTATAATTTAACGAAGTCTAAAAAATCCAAAACTTAAGTTTTAGATTCGCTTTTGTCTAACTATTTAAAAAACAGTAATTTGAATTAAAAAATTACCTAAATTAGATAAGAGAATTTCGCCCTGAAAAATAGTTTACAAATCAAAATCAAAAAAATATGAAAACTAAAAAGAACTTCAAGTCCCCATTGATTTTATGTCTTTGTTTCTGTTGCTTTTTTTTGGTTTGGAAGACAACTGCACAAGATACTGTTCCCGCAAATAAAAAATGGCACTACTTAGTTCAGCCTTATGTTTTATTTCCAAATATGACAGGAACTGTTGGTTTAGGCTCTTTGCCAAATGCAGAACTAGATGTAGATCCAAAAGATATTTTCAGTCATCTTCATTTGGCAGCCATGCTATTTCTTGAAGCAAAAAAAGGAAAATGGGCAATCAATTCTGATTTAGTTTATATGCATTTGACTGAAGGTGTAAAAAATATAGATGTCGTTAAGTCCGGAGAAGTGCATATTTCTCAATTGGCTTGGGAACTTGCAGGTTTGTATCAACTTAATCCCTGGTTAGAAGTTGGTGCAGGAACAAGACTGAATAATATAACCAACGAGCTGGATTTAAATATAAGTCAAATAGGAGGAGGTACTCAAAATAGAAACAAAAAAATACCAAACACTTGGCTAGATCCAATATTGGTTACTCGCGTACAAATTCCTTATAACAAATGGCTATTTCATATTAGAGCAGATATTGGAGGATTTGGAGTAGGCTCCGATTTTGCCTATCAAGCACAGGCTGATATCATTTATAATTTATCCAAAAAAATCCAAACTTCTATAGGTTATCGCATGATAAATATGGATTACGAAACTGGAAGCGGAGAGGATCGCTTTTTCTACGATGTGACCACTTTTGGTGCTAATATGAAAATTGGATTTAAATTTTGACAAACAATTAATTAAGCCATTAAGAATATTCAACGCAATTGCAACTCGTTTACTTCTCTCCTTTTTCTTTATAATATTGCTCAAAAGACTTATTATATCTCAGCAAAAAAGATAAACCATCAGCTCTTTTCAACGTAAATTCTTTGTTGGAATGTTCTGTGTTTACAGTGACTTTAATTATCTCTTCATAATAAACAGGTCTTGATTTACCAGCATTTATTTCTTTTTTAAATTTTTCAATCAATCTTTTCTGCGTAGTTACAAAAGTGGTATCCAATTTCATTACGACCAAATCTTCCTCTTCTGGTTTTTGAGTGTTATACTGAATTGCTATTTTATTTCCGTCTCTTTTTAATTTGGCATTCCAATGAAACTTACTATTCATAGCGCCATAGTTAGTTCCAACCAATTCAATATTCTTATTGTTTTTATCTTTTAAAATGCTATTTAAGTAGGAGTAAAATTCATCGGAGGTCGTATACGTTTGTGCATTTGAAGAAAACATAACGCATAAAAAAATAAACAAAGTAAAAATCAACTTTTTCATAATAACCCTAGATTTAGTATTTTCAAATTTAGTTATTAATTGATAAAAAAAGGGATTTTTCTATGATGCACCATCAAAGTATTGAAAGAGAATTTACTAAAATTAGCTCCCATAAAAAAACCGTTCTCCTTTAGATTTTAGGAGAACGGCAATTTTCTAATATTTACGTGATTGCTTTATTACTTGCAATAATTATGACCCACACATTTCACATTCATCTGGACCAGCATTTTTTGCTAATTCAATCATTGCTCTGTATTCTTCAGGAGTCATTTGAGCATCTACTTCAACTGCTTCAAGTGGTCTTGGCTGTGGTTTTGAATCTGGAATAACTTCTTGTTTTTTGTCATTATTTAATGTGAACTTAATTGCATCAACTGCAGCTTTGGTTCTTAAGTAGTACATACCTGTTTTCAAGCCAGATTGCCATGCATAGAAGTGCATTGACGTTAGTTTTGAATAGTTGGCATCTTGCATGAACAAGTTTAATGATTGTGATTGATCCACAAAATATCCTCTTTGGCGAGACATGTCGATTATATCTTTCATAGACATTTCCCAAACGGTTTTGTACAATTCTTTCAAGTCTTGAGGGATGATGTCAATGTTTTGAACCGATCCGTTTTGACGCATGATTTCTTGTTTCAAATTCTCATTCCACAATCCAAGTCTTACTAAGTCGTTTAATAAGTGTTTGTTTACCACGATAAACTCACCTGAAAGTACACGTCTTGTATAAATATTGGAAGTATATGGTTCGAATGCTTCGTTGTTTCCTAAAATTTGCGAAGTCGAAGCTGTTGGCATTGGTGCAACTAATAATGAGTTACGAACTCCGTTTTTAACTACTTCTTTTCTCAATGAAGCCCAATCCCATCTTCCTGATAACTCTTCGTCTTTTAATCCCCAAAGGTTATGTTGGAATTCTCCGTTTGACATTGGAGAACCTTTAAAAGTTGAATAAGGCCCTTCTTCAGTTGCCATTTCCATAGAAGCTGTACAAGCCGCAAAATAAAGCGTTTCGAAGATTTCCTGATTCAGCTTTTTAGCTTCATCACTTGTAAAAGGCATACGCAACATGATGAAAGCATCCGCCAATCCTTGCACTCCAAGTCCGATTGGTCTGTGACGCAAATTAGAGTTTTCAGCTTCTTTTACTGGATAATAATTTCTGTCGATTACTCTGTTTAGATTACGAGTTACACGTTTGGTTACATCGTATAATAATTGGTGATTGAACGTGCCATTCTCTATAAACATTGGTAAAGAAATAGAAGCCAAGTTACAAACCGCAACCTCA
>NZ_DATIDY010000087.1:0-26375 GCF_035456085.1 Flavobacterium sp. | reverse complement strand
AACCATGCATTGATCTATTAGAAATTAATTTGAAATCCCTTTGCAATTTATTAGTGAACAATCTTGCTTTCTCGATAAGAAAGTCAGTTGTAAATAGTTCCAACGAAAGGTTTATAACAAAATCTGAAGCTTTGTTTATTTCTTCTATTTGTTTTAATGTGAAAGAACTTATTCTGTCAGCCAGTACCAAAAGTCCGTCGGTGTGCTGCTCGATTTCCCTTTCGAGAATATTTTCGAGAATGCGGCTTACGACTATATTTCTAGCAACTCCTTTGTGAGGTAATGTATTCAGTTCCTCAATTTTATGAGCAATTGTAGGATCCTGAGAGCTTACATCTAAATAATCTTTTTTGGTTTTGAAAAAAGTCTTTTTTAATTTTTTAATTAACAGCTCATTGTGTTCAGCGACTGTATGATCACTAGTTCCAATCTGAATAACATTAAAAGCAACCGGCTTATTGGTTTCAAAATGCAGAATACTATTTACACTTGAATTGCTTTTTAGAATTCCGGTTTGTTGTTTTTTGATTGTTTTTCTATCACCTTGTACTCCAAAACTGTGTTGGATTCTTCCTTTATTGCAATAAGCAAAGAAAATAGGCGATGTTATAAACGGTTCGATACTAATACGTACATCATCTCTAAAAATTACGTCAAATTGCATATAAGTAATTCCATCCGGAAAAGTTATTCCTTTGATACTACCACGAGCACGATCAGATGCTAATGCCAAGGTATATTCGCCATTATTATGAGTTAATGTGCCCTTGAAATTATCTTTCAAATCATTAAAAACATGCTGTATTGTTCCAGATTTTAGATATATTGTTTTCATTTGGATGGATTTAGAATCGCTATTTTATATTTTTAAAGAATTATAATGTTTTAAATATTAGCTTTTTGATATATTCAAATTTCGCGATCTAATTGAAGGTTTTCGTTACAGAATTCCTTTATAAAGTTTCATAATTTTTAGAGTGAAAAAATTAGGCTGAAACCAGAATAAATGCACATACGCAAACTTTAAAGAATTCAAAAAGGGTTAGAATATAATTATCCTAACCCTTCTGTTATGACTTGCAAAGCAAGTCAATTATCCATCATATAAAGCTATGTTACCATCCTTGGTTATAAAATTGACAGGAAAAGAACTCTTTGTCTTGTCGTATAAATGCGATAGAAATTTTTTTAAATTAATAATAACCTCTACTTACATTTGATTTAACAACTATTTCAACATATTCCTAACTATACAATTCTAATACAAATTGGTACACATAACTTGTATTATGATGGATAAAGAGCCTTTCAATTTAGTTATATCTTCTGTAGTAATCTGAAGGTATCCCTACCTTGGTTAGATAAACAGTGGAGATTACTTTTTTGAACTGGCTTTTTTCTTATTGCCTTACGGCATGATAGTTTTATTTAAAATTAGATTTAAAAATATTTTTAAAATCAACTATAACTATTTCTTGTCTGGGTTTGTTTTTAATCCCCAAACTTCAACATGCGCTTTTTTATTATTTCCATGTGCTACAGTGTTATAGTGAAGATCAACTCTTTTAACCACTTTTTCGCCACCAAGTTGTGCTATTGAAGTTTCGCCCTCGCTTTTAATCTCTTTGCCTATCGCAACATTTTTTACTTGATTGTCACCGTAAGCAACATCAAAAGATTTTAGATTAATAGGCGCTTCGGTTACTTTGATTTTAATAGCTGCAAAACGATTAGCTCCAACAATTGGAATTTTATCTGTGTCTTTGTCAAAACTTACAGTAGTTTCACCGATTTTGTGCCAACCATCTTTGTCGTTTACTACCACTTTTGGTACTGATGTCTGGGCAAATAATGTTGTTGAACTTGCTACAAGGAGTAGCATCAATGCTAATTTTTTCATCTTTTCTATTTTTAAAGTTTATAAATTTTGTAATTATTAAATGAGTTTAATTACTCACTTATTGATATTTCAAAGTTATAACACTCCTATCTCTAATGTTTTATATTACTTTTTGAATAGGTTATAAAATTTTCACTTAAACATTTTTCATTTAAAAATGCTCACAGAAGTCTGAATAGTGGATAGCTGAAAAGTTATAAGAATTACTACTGCTGTAATTTAGCCCCGATAGTAGTGAAAATCCTTGTGGGCTGGGGTTCAGCCCGCAAGATTGCAACGGATAGCGGGACTGAAGTTGATTTTGTAACGGAATGGTTTGCTCCAAAAAAAAACCTAAACACTTGATGATGTTTAGGCTTTATTACTATGTTTTTTGAGTTTACTTCAACTTATATTTTTGATCATTGTATAAATAAAAGGCTGTTACTACGTGTGCCAAGGCGTCTTTGGCTAAATCGGGGTTGAGTTTTTTGGGTGTAAAAACCGTGTCGTGCTCAACGTGAAATTGTAGCGGCTGCTTGTTGGGTTGCAAAATAACCACTTCGTTTCCGACGCGGAATGCGTTGATGTCGCTAAACTGCATTATTGCGCGACCCTCAGTTGAATTAGGCAATTGAAACAAATTTCGACCCACCATTGGTGTTTCTACAGGAATGCCAATTTTGCTCAATAACGTTGGCTGAATATCAATCTGGCTGCATAGTTTATTGTACTTTTCGCCTTTTGGTACATTTGGTCCAATGAGTAAAGCAGGGATATGGAATTTATTGATTGGCACTAAATGTTTTCCATAAGTCCTTGTATTATGATCGGCGATAACGAGGAAAATAGTGTTTTTGTAATAGGCTTCTTTTTTGGCTAATTTGAAGAACTGCCCAATCGAATAATCGGCATATTTCATCGCATTGTTTACCGTGTTGAATTGTTTATCATACGGTTTGATTCTTCCCTCAGGATACTCAAATGGCTCGTGGTTGGAAGATGAAAACACTAAAGAAACAAATGGTTTGTTGCCAAGAGTTTTGTAATAATTATTGGCTTTTGCCATTACATCTTCATCAGACCAGCCCCAGGTTCCGTGAAAAGCGCTTTTGTCTGAATCGTAATCATCTTCGTCAATAATTTTGTCAAAACCATTTCCGTTGAAGAAAGAACCCATGTTATCAAAATTGGCTTTTCCACCATAAATAAAACTGGTATCGTAACCTTTTTGCTTTAATAAAGATGCGATTGTATAGAAGTTGGATTGCGCATTATTGAGTTTGACCACACTCTCTGATGGCGAAGGTAAAAATCCTGTTACAACGGCTTCGATTCCGCGTACGCTTCGGGTTCCTGTAGAATATAGATCTGTAAATAACGTTCCTTCGCTTGTCAGTTTATCAAATTCGGGAGTTAATGGTAATCCGCCAAGTGAACCAACATACTCAGCGCCCAAACTTTCCTCAAGAATTATTACCACATTATAAGGTTTCTCTAAAGTAGTTTCTGGTTTTTGAATATGCAATAACGGAACATCTTTATTTGTATATTCCTCAGGCTTCACATCCATGTACTTTTTCACTCTTGAAATAGCTTCGGTATGGTCCATTTTTCCGTACATTTTCTCTGCATTTTTTTCATTTTTCATAGAATACAATGCAAAAGCAACCGTATAGAATGAATTCAACCCCAGAGAATTGGTAAGGTGATCTGTAGAAAAAATGGCATCACTCGCATTAATAGGACGCTTGGACGTGAGACTGGATCTGGCTCCAAAAAACACAAAAAAAGCAACTAAGGGAAAAATCTTTAACTTCGTTTTATAATCCATTAATTGCACTTCGAAAAGCTGTTTTCTATATTTGGTGAGAACGTATATAAAACCCGTAAGTACAAGCACCGTAACTAAAATCGAGAAAAGGTAACTTTTGATCAAAGTACCTACGACTTCCTGAGGATAAATCAGGTAATCGATAAACAATTTATTTGGACGAGTGTCGTATTCTTTGATAAAATCCAACGTTGACATTTCCATAAATAAAATGAATGTCAAAAAAAGGATGAAATAAATATTAAAGAACCTTTGTATTTTCTGCAAAAATCGATCTGGTACTAATGCAATTAAAGCCAAAGGCAGAAAAAGCAAATAACACAAAACAATAGCATCCATTCGAAAACCAATTGGGAAAATATAGCCGTAATCTTGTGTTTCGATCACACGGGTTTTAAACAGAAAAAATAATATGAATCGGCTAACAGAAAGAATTAAAAAACCAATTAAAAGAAAATTAATAAGTGGTTTAAGGAACTGAATTTTTTTCATTTTAAAATACAAAATATGTCTTTGGGGACTTTATAAAGGCGCAATATTAAAACAAAAAAATTGTCCAATTCTGAATTTTTCCTGAATTCTTTCTCCTAATATGAATTAAAACTTCTCTGTAATGAAAATCTCAGTTATTGATTTCTAAAAATAAATAATTTCAGACGAAAGCATTATGCGTAGCGGATTGCTGTGGCTTCATACTCAGTTTCTAAATTGTCTAATAAATTTGAAATTATTTCCACACAGTCCTGAACATCATTTGAATTTGTGTCAATTGATATACTGCCATCTCCATAACAGCCATACACATTTGGATCTGTAACAGAAAATAACCCTACAGTTGGATTCAAAACTGAATTGGCTAAGTGCATCATTCCACTATCAGCACCAATAAACATGTCTGTACCTGCTATTAACGAACCTATTTCTCTGATATCCTTACTGTAAAAGTGTGGTATACTGAAATTAAAAGCCGAAACTCTTTCTACTGGTAATATTTCAATTATATTATAGTCTTTGTATCTGTTTTTTAAGATTTTATAAAATTCATTCCACCATGATGAAGGATAGATTTTATCACCAGTTGCATAAGTAAATAAACAAATTGTTTTTTTATGAGTATCCACCATTTCGGCTAGTAGTCTGTTTCCTTTCTGAAGCTCTAAAAAACTGAGTTTTAAATCCATTTCAGGAACAATATACTCATTCTTGTATAGTCCTAAATAATTCCACAATCCATAAACAGGATGCTTGGCTATATGTCTATATTCAGCGAGAGGATATTGTACATCGTTGAATGCAAAACCGTAGAATTTATTTTTCCCTTTTGCAAAACGCGTTGACAATCGACCAGACGAAGAATTGGGCATTGCATTTATTACAAGATCATATTTCGTAGTTCTTAGCTTTATCCAAGCAAATATGTACTGGAACAAATGTCTAAAATGTTTTTTAGGAAGTTCTATTATCGAAACATTCGGATAATTTTCAAAAATACTTCTAGCCAAAGGACCTTTTGCAAAAATATCAATCCTGCTATATGGAAAAACAGTAGTCAATTCGTTAATCAAAGGTGTAATTAACAACATGTTTCCCAAACGATGATTGGGACGGCTTACTAAAATTCTTTCACAATTTTTAGCATCATTAGAATCAAATGAAAAATCTTGTTTTTTACCAATTTCTTTAGTTAGTGATGATAAAAACCTTCTTCTAAACGCATTTATTTTCTTAATCATTTTAATTATGTTTTGAATGGAATGATTGAAATCAAGGTCGAAATTCAGACTAAATCTCAAATTGCCTTTTCAACAATACCTTTCATTTACAATAATTAAGCCAAAAAAAATATATGTTTATGATTAACAAAAAATTATAATTAAACCTGAAGTTCAAAGAATGAGAATTGGTTTGAACCATCAGTATAAATTTAGATGATATCAGTAACTACACCAATACATAATTAATCAGTTTTTATAGAGAATAAAGTTGTTGGGTTTAAGAGAAGTCTTTCCCAGCAGTATTTTGGCACCACTTGGAAGAGCAATCTTTTTATCGCTTCCAAAATTTATAACTACTGTTATTTTATCTTTTCCTAAAATTCGGGTAAAAGAAATTTGATCGTCCTGGAATTCTAGTTTTTCATAACTACCATACTGTAACGCTTTCTCATTATTTCTTAAAGCGATCAATTTCTTATAGCTATTAAGAATAGATTTTTCATCTTTTAACTCATTTTCTACATTGATTCCATTGTAATTTGGATTTATCTTTATCCAACTTTTTGCTGAAGAAAATCCTGCAAAAGCATTCGAATTCCATTGCATCGGAGAACGGGATTTGTCGCGATTATTTTCATTGCCTTCTAAAAGTGCTTCTGTTGGATTTTTCCCTTTTGCAATTGCTAATTGATAATGTGTTTTACCCTGGATATCGACCATTTCATCAAAACTATCAGAAACAATGTTCTGCATTCCGATTTCTTCTCCATAATAAATAAAAGGGACTCCTTTAGCTGTGAGCATTAATGCAGCTAATGCTAATGCTCTATCAGGATTTCCATCTGCCAAACGATTCATCATTCTTGGCATATCATGACTTCCAAAGAACAATGTGGGATAATTGCTCATGTTTTTTTCCATACTTTGCAATTCATCAAAAATGCGCTTAGCCGAAAAATTTTTGATGCTTCCAAAATTGAAATTAAACACAACATCGAGTAATTCCGGAGATTGATATTGCTTTAAAACTTCAATTTTGTCGCTTCCAATTTCTCCAACTATAAATCTATTGTCAAATTCGCTAACGGTGGTTTTTATTATTTTCATTGCCTCTTTGACGCCAGCCTGATTAATATCGTTTAGATGCTCTTGCGCTCCATTTTTTATAGGATTATCAGCGGTTATTCCATCAGTTGTCAGGAAATTGATAACATCTAATCGGAAACCATCTACACCGGATTTTAACCAATACCTCAATATATTTTGAACTTCCGAAACCATTTTGGGATTAGACCAATTCAGATCTGCCATTCTCACATCAAATTTATGGTAGTAATATTGATTTGTCACCGTATCTTTTTGCCATGCACCACCTCCAAAAAAAGATTCCCAATTATTGGATTTATCTTTCCAGATGTAATAATCGCGATACGGATTGTCTTTTGATTTTCTAGATTCCTGAAACCATTTACAATCGGTGGAAGTGTGATTCAGCACCATATCCATGATTACTTTTATGCCTTTTTGATGAGCTTCTTTCAAAAAAAGATCAAAATCGTCTTTGTTGCCATAAGTGGGATCAATTTCATAATAATTTGAAATATCATAACCATTATCGACTTTGGGAGAAGTTAGAAAAGGAGTTAACCAAATTCCTTTAACTCCAATTTGCTGTAAATAATCAAGTTTTGACGTCATTCCTTTGAAATCCCCATATCCATCACCATTGCTATCGGCATAACTTGGCATGTAGATTTGATAAAATACCGTTTCTTTCCACCATTTTTTTGAAATTTCGTCCTTTTTCATAGTAACGGAACTAAAATTCAACAGCAGTAAAGAGAAGAGAATAACAAATATCAGTTTTGATTTGATCATTTTTGTTTAGCCTTATAATCGACTACAATATCATTTACCAGCATTTTCGATCCTTTATAAGTGATTTTTCCTCCGGCAGGCACACAAACAATCACTGCTGAACCAAGAGATCCTAATTTTATTTTTGTGGAAGCAGTAACATTACGGGCAACAAAATTCCCGCTAACTGTGTCGTACAAATCAACTTTCTGGCCGTTAGGAAGATTCAATTTTACTATTTTTTCTTGTGAATAAGGATTGTAAAGCAAATACGACGGGTAAGCTTTGTCATGAAAAAAATCGGTTGCCAATAAATTTAGTTGCAAAATTCCTTCTATATCTGTGGTTTGAATAATACTTCCAAAAATCCCTACGTGTCCGCTTCCGTACACACTAAACTGAGATTCTTCGGGGTTTTTTCCCAAAACCCATAAAGGTCCGTCCCCTTGTGCAACGGGTGCTTTTATTTTGTCAAAGCGTTCGTAATTAGATTGCTTAATAATTCCCTCATAGGCTATAACACCCTTCGTTACATCGGCCAATTGTGGAATTGTTTCGTGCTCATCCGGCATATACTGAGGATAGAAAAAACGGGAAGCATTCGCCGCATTCAGCATCCATTTTCCAATTGCAGCCGCATACGATTGATCATAACGAACTAATGGTACCAAAGGCCAAGCTGCATCATAAGTATTCATCAAAAAACCGTATCCGCCGTGATCTACTGTACTTCCAACTGTTCCAGAAATATCCATTCCATTCCAGTTTCCAACCAAAACGCCCCAACCTTCTCTGCAAACTGCTGTTCCATCAAATGTCCAATCTAAAAATTTTGCTGTATCAAATTTTTGATCCTGTTCTGCATTAACTCTGGCCGAAACATAGGCGCCAAAAGGCATTAACAATTCATACGTTGGATTTATTTTATTGGATTCTAAAGCTCTCAAAGCACTCAAAGCGCCCTCTAAATATTTTTTGTCACCAAACTTTTTATAGGCTGCATATAAAACCCAGGCATGACCAGCTGCAACATCAGCTTGTGTACAAATCTGATTGGTCATCGGTTTCATTTTTCCATAATCAAAATAGGAATAATTGTAGTTTCCGTTCAAAATAACATCGGCGTTATAAAACTTATCTGCAATGGTTTTGGCAATTTCATCAAAACCTGGTTCTTTTGGATATTTGTAGTAAATGCCATAAAACAGCAAATTTGGATACACATCATACCACCAATCACGTCCATAACCACCGCCAAGTAGGGCAACTTCGGGACATGTATTGTTCATCATTATATTCCAACCCGTTTCGGTATTGAAATAATTTTTTACCATTGCAACATAATTACGACCGCTTTGATCGGTTTTATTTATTCCAACTAAGCTTGCGCCAAGTGTTGCTCCCATTGTTGCCAATGCTTCATGAAACATTCCCTTGTTATGGTCTGGACCCTGACGAACATCAGCAACGGCAGTATACATTCCGACAACAGGCTGCGGAAAATTCTTTTTACTTTCATCGATCCAAACTAATGGCCAATATTTTCCTTTAGCATTAAAATCAAAAACCGTTTTATCAAAGTCAAGTGATAATTTTTTATAATCAATAACTTTCAAGGGAGCCGGAATATTAGGCATTTGATCGACTCTTGGTATTTTTTGCTGCGATACTTGAGCAAGTATGCTTCCACAAAAAATAATACTAATGAATAAAAACCCTAAAAATCTATTTTTTAAAAATGTATTCATACCTCATTTATTTTATTTTGAATTCGTATTCAAATAAGTTTACACAATATCCTCAGCTACTTTATCTAATACTTTTGGGTCTTTCTCTTCAATTTCAGAAGCTAGAATATGTCCCTGCTTAATGATTGTATTGGCAATAAAAACAGAACCAAGCTGTAAAATGGCGATGATTATAATTGCATATCGCAACGCAACTTCAGTAGAGATTGTGTAAGCCAAAACCAAAAAAGTTCCTGCTCCCAAAAATCTTCCAACATAAAGTCCTGCCTCATGATTTAATATATAAGTGAATTCACTACGTTTTTCAATTTTTGAAACAATATCAATTACATTAAATTGAATTGGGAAATACGCTAAATCCATCATTGGTTTTGCTATTAACAGAAGAAGAATAAAGACGATAACGCCCATTTTATCAAATAAAATTCCGTTTACGATAGCGCCTAATGCAAACAATGAAAGTCCGATTGCAAATATTTTTAATCTGTCTGAAGGTTTAGAACGACGACCTAACACATACATAATTATTGCTGCGATAACAGCTCCTACAGATTGTGCTGTTCCCAAAGCGCCTTCTTTTCCAATTAATAACATAATTAACATGGCTGGTGCAGTCACTAAAAAACCTTGTGCTAAACCTTTTAAAAGTGCTAATGACAATAAGCGATACCACAAAGGATGAAATTTGAAAAAGATGTATTTTTTTTGCGCTGGATTTTGAAAAGTTCCTCTAAAACAAACAATCGATGCTAAAACGGTAATCACAAACACAGCTCCTGTTATCCATAAATACGACGAATGTATCTGGCTTTCATCACCACTTGATTCAATAAACCAGCCAATTGTAATGGGAACTATCACGGCAATAATGGTATAAAAAAAAGTTTCCATTCCGTAATAATAATTCCTATTGGTGTCATTTGTAATTGCCAGAGCCAAATAATCTCTATTTGACCAATAAAACCCAAAAGACAAGCCCATGGTAATTCCGGCAAAACCAATTCCGACCAAATCAAGTGTCTTTAATGACATCATTATCATCATCGAAACAGCGCTAAGCATCATGCCGATAGAATACAATTTCCTTATATTAAAATGTTTTAAAAGCCATCCATTCAATAAAAAAGTCAGTGGTATTCCAGTATAAATTGTCAATTGATAAATAACCACTTTTACAGGATCATTGGAACTTCTCATCACATAGGCAGCGACAAAAATGTCTATTACTGGCAAAACAATGGCATAGACTAAATTAGTCAACACTAATATCTGGAAATTATGAGACTGACTTTGAAAATGTCTAATTTCTGTTTTTAATTTATTTAGCATTAGTCAAAATTTAAAAGTGAAAAAATTTCTTTTAAAGAAAAATCAGCTCCACAAACAAACTCATCCGAAGCTCCATAGTAAACAGTTACTGTGTCTCCGTCGGGATGCACGATATGTCCGTTGGTAAATACAACATGACCAAAGAATCCTGTCAATTCATATTCAGCAGTTGGCACCATGATTGGATCTATAGTGCGGGCAATTACTTTGGAAGGATCTTCTAAATCCATCAAAAAAGCACCTAAGCAATATCTGTGATCAAAATTTGCACCATGATAAATAGACAGCCAACCTTTCTCCGTTTTTATAGGTGCAGCACCGGCTCCAACACGTTTTGAATCCCATAAACCTTTTCGCACTTTTATCAAGCAATGATGATTTCCCCAATGAAGTCCATCTGGCGAAGAGGTTAGCCAAATATAATTACCACCAAGATCAACGCTGCTTGGACGATGAAGCGCGTAAAATAATCCATTAATTTTTTCTTCAAAAATGGCACAATCCTTATTATGAGGTGGCAATATCATGCCGTGTTTAGTAAAATTTTTCCAGTCAGTTGTTGTTCTTAGTCCTACGCCAACGCCGTTTGGAGAAACTGATGTAAAAGTCAAATAATAGGTTCCGTCTAATAAAACAACACGACAATCCTCAATCCCGAATGTCTCTAAAATTCCTTCTCCAACTAAAGAAGGATAATTTTCAGGCTCATAAAAATGAACGCCATCATCGGTGCGTACCAATCGGAGATGAGAAAGCGTAGTTAAATAATCTACTCCTCTGTAGTTGATTATTCTGGCATCACTTGCATCTAAGTCTGGATCATCTGTAAATATTTCGATAATTTCAATAGCTCCTGTTTCTGTAAGTATAGGAAACGAAATGATTCCTTCTTTTTGTTTCGGTCTTTCGGCAACACGAAGAATCATCCATGTTTTTCCTTCGAATTGAAAAACTCCAGGATTAAGAAGGCAGGTTATTTCCAAACCCTCTCGACTGGCTGGAATATCAGATGGTGACAATAAAGGATTTTGTTCAAAACGTTTTGCTATATCTTTCATAATTACATTTTTTTTATTTTTTTATTGTTTCTATTCTTTGCACCTCTACGTCGATGCAAAGTATTATATCAAAATGAGAGCATCTTATGCTACTTTTTATAATCCGGATCCATTTCTGGTGTTCTAATTCCTGCAACTTCATCAGCCATTAGAATAAAAACATTCCAGCATAAACCTCTGGTCGATGGCCACCAAGAATCTGTTGTCGTCCATTTCGTTGGAATGAATTCTTTGCTGTAAGGCCATTTTGGATTCAGATTAATTTCGGCCCAAGCTCTGTTTTCCATCATTTTTTGGGCTCTTTCCCAACCGTGTTTTTGCCCTACAACATAAGCGCAATACTCGGAACGCATCCAGCTTCCACCATTATAGTAAATCCCATCTTGTGCGCCATTACTGTAATAAGTTTTTCCAAATTCCCCAAACGGCTGATAATCCGAAGTGAAATATGAATACCCTTTTTGATCATTTGTTAATCGAATACAAATAGGTGCAGTTGTTCCCAATTCCGGATGTGGCGAGTTAGGAACTTTATTTAGAGCAGGAATTTGATCTAAATGATTTTGTACCATTTCATCTGTTAACATCGGATGATTGAACAGCCACAGAGAGAAAAACTCTGGTTCTAAATCTGTTAAAGAAATAAGATCCGGAAATTCTTTATCAAACAAAAGATGCTTTCTTTTTACATCATAAAAATCCCGATATCCTTTCTCTGCTTTTTCGATATACGCATCATTACAAATACTATACCCTAATTCCTTAATAGTTCTTAAAACAATCACAAACATTCCCTGATTAACAGCTAAACGATCTGTTTTGGGGTCATAATCAATAACATCTATTTGACTCATGCTGAAATGTGACTTGCAGATCCCGTCTTTATCTTCGTCAAATTCATTCAAAACATAATTAACCGCTTTGTCTATTTTTTCCTTTGGAAGTGTTACTCCGAAGCGTCTTTTATTTAGCATTGCCCAAATCAGCCATTCGATTGTGGCTTCATTATCCTTGGCTTCTATTGATCCCATATAGGGCGTAATAATGGTACTTATAGCACCTTTTTCCGTTTGGGTTTTCGCCCATTTATCCCAAATGGAAAGATTCAATTCTTTGTTGTAGCTGGCAACTATGGAGAAAAAAGAATCCCGATTGTACATGTCTGGCGAATAATTCATATTAGGAACGTTAAACGGCGAAAAATCATCTACCGCAGTAATCCATGTAAGCATATTGAAATTAGCATACAGCATTTTCTCTATTAAATTTCCTTTGAAACCTTTTGCTTCGGCAAGTCTCGCTTGTGAAGAAATTACAAAGTCATGATGAGTTGTCCATGGTTCTACAAAAACATACGTTGTCTTAGTAACCTTCTCTCCTATCCTGATTACATTATAAGGCTGTTTCTCTGGCTGATGTTCTATAATTTTTAAATCCTTTATCTCAAGTTCACAACCTTTGCTATCCTGAGCGCCAATAAACATCGAGACACTGTCATTCTCAATATATGGGACTAAAACACTTCCTTTAAAAAGTGTCCAATCCAAATCATTTACAGGAAATTTGTCAATATACTTTATTCCATTTTCCAGTTCGACAGTTTTCTTTCCGTTTTTTATTCTAAAGAGTTTTAATGCTACTGATGCATTCCCTTTGGAAAGAAAAGAAATCGAATATACTTTTTGATCTTTGAAAGGCGTTATAATTTCAAATCCAGATTGATTGTTCGAATTATAATGTAGCCTCGTTATATTTTCGTTGTTACTTATCGCAACATCACCTACTTTTTGAAACGGACTTTCAATTTTTAATTCTGTTTCCTTTCCTGCATCCAAATTGTACAACTCTCCAAAAGTCTGTTTGATATAATTTTGATTATTTTTTCTTTCCTCTATTGTTGCAACCGAAACTAAAGCTGGATCTGGTAGCTTTCGCATCCCTACAAAACCGCCTCCATGCCCGTTGAAACGTCTTCTGGTAGTTCGTGTATAATGATTTTTATATCCCGCATCCATCAGGAATCCAATGACTTGATTATCTGGAGTAACAAAACCCGCTGCGGGAAACATTTCATGTGCAAAACCTCCTGGAAAATTGTCGTACTCGAAAGTGACATATCTTGATGGAATCTTTGGAGGCTTTGCAGTTTCTTCTAACGTATAATACAAAGAAGGCATACCTGATTGAAATATATCAATGCTTTTTTTGACAATATTTTGATTGATTACCTGATATGAAACCGTTATCGAAACATTTAAATCCAATTCTGAAACATAGGTATTTCTCGTTAAGCTTATATTTTTTTCATCTCCTGTCCATTTTTCTCCTTTCCAACCTACTATTTTAGCTTTCTCGCTGAAATCTGTATTTGTCAGTTGAAGTGAAAATTCTTCTGTATTTTTTAACAACAACTGAGTACCATTATAAATTTCAACCATAAAGCCATGTTTAGTGTCCCCAGCTATTTTTAAGTTCAGATTTTGACTTCGCAAAACTGTTCCCAAAAAACAAAATAACAGAATGAAAAAATTCGAATTAAACTTGGTCATCATTTAGCTGTTTTTTGATACATTACTTTTAACCAAAATTAGCATTAGAATTTACTTTGCCTATTTGCTATTGGGTCTATCGATTTTTTCACGCAGATTTAGAAGATTCAGCAGATTTTTTTTAAAGTATTTCTTAAAAAAATCCGTCTATATCGATATAATCTACTTCGACAGTTCGTTCCGATAATTATAGTTTCATTTATGGGCTAATGCGTAATTTGAGTTTTAAAAAACAAGAAGCAACAATTTATATATTATTGCTCCTTTTCATACAGATACATTAATTTTTGTATTCAATTGAATTTATACTCATTTGCTAATAAGCAGTATTTTAAATAGATTCAACCATTTCAAAATTTTTAAATGTATTATCTAAATGACATAATCTGGTCCTGCTTCGCCTCTAACGATCCATTTGCCATTGACTTTTTCCATAACTACTACTAAATCAATAAAACCACCCCAATAAGATTTAGTAGTCGTTCCAGTTACCCTAAAAACCAAATACTTTTTTTGATAGCGTATTGGTGATGAAAATTCAAATACTTTTTTTTCAGGTGTGTCAAAATAAATAGAGGTCTTATTTTTTAAAAAAACAGCAAGATTCTCAAAAACAATTTTTTTATGTCTAAAATCATCTAGTTTCCAATATCCACTCTCACCTACAACTTTCTTTTTTTCACTACCATACTTTTTTTTCATTTTTGACCAGTCTTTTTTATCGAATAAATCGAGCCATTTTCCCTTTTCTAATACAAGACCATGAATTCCATATTCTCTTGTCACAACTGTTGTGTCAGGATATTTCGGCCAGAAATCATTCCCATAAAACATTGATATGGCCAAATCAGGAGCCACTATTTCTTTAATAACCATTATTTCTTCAGAGTCCTTAATAACTGAATCAAGATAATCGTTTAAGGCATTATATTTGTCTCTCTTAGTTACACCACAACTTGAAAATAAACCGATACTAATTACTAGTATAATTAATTGTTTTATCACACTTTTAAAGTTGATTACATTGTAGAGCTTGGTAATATCCTCCAACATTTGATTCTTCTAAATAATATATAATATTGAAAAGACTCAATCAGTGTTCATAAAACTCAGTCATGATTCTAGTAATATTGATAAAATTAATACCCAGGATTCTGTTTTAAAAGTCCTGCAGAAGCATCTACTTCTGTTTGAGGAATTGGATACAACATATGTTTGTCTTGGAAATTTTTACCGTGCGCAATCATTACTTCTTTGGCAATTCCCCATCGTTTTAAATCTAACATTCTCTGATTTTCAAAACCAAGTTCTACTCTCCTTTCCGATATTAACCAATTTTTTACTGTTGTTTTATCCGAAGATGCTGGTCTATCTGGCAAAGTTCCGGCAGGTGTCACTGATCCATCAGCAGTAGGTGTGTTTCTGGCTCTGGTTCTTATTTGATTGATTATAGCAATGGCTCCTGGCAAATCCCCTAATTCAATTAAAGCTTCGGCTTTCCATAGCAATGCATCACCATAACGGATATAAACCTTGTTGGATGGAGCATCGTCATCAGCTTTATTGGTTCCATCTAAACTTCCGTAAATTTTATTGGCATTTTGTTTCGTTACATCTACAGTAAGTTTTTTTCTAGGATCATTGGGTTCAAAAGCATTTAAGAAATCTGTGCTTGGCGCAAAAAATCCCCATGAAGCAACGGCACAAAGACCATTTCCTTTTCTAGGTTGTTTGCCTCGTTGATGATCAAATTGAAAAATCACTTCATTTTCGGCAAACTCTTTAGTATAATTAAAACTATCAAAATAGTTTGTATTTAAACTGAAACCCAAAGCAGTCAATTGATCAACAAGTGGTCCTACTTCACTCCATTTTTTATTATACAATGCCGTTTTTGCTAACAATGCAATAACAGCACCTTTTGAAGCTCTCCATTTTTCACTATCTGAAGAATATTTAGAATTCGGTAATAAATCTTTTGCAGCATTTAAATCTTTTACTATTTGATCCCAAACCAAAGGTGCTTCGGCTCTTTCGGCAACTTCAAATGCCTGTTGATAGGATTTTATAGGACTTAATATTAAAGGAACTCCGCCAAAATTGGTTACCAAAGAAAAATAGAAATAGGCTCGCAGAAAATAAGCTTCTCCCATTAACCTTGTTTTTTCGGCAGAATCAGGAAGGTTTTTTAATGTCTCGAGACCAATGTTGGCTCTTTTGATCCCTTCGTAATCGTATTTCCATAAACCATTTGGCCCACCATTAGACGCGGTAAAAGTGAAGTTATTTATATCATCCATCCAAACCTGATCGCCATCTGGAGCCCATTTTTTTTCCAAATCGTCTGAAGCTATATCTTGCAGTATATAGTCATTCTGAAATACAAGCCCAGCATTCCAATCCCATTCACTCATTAGATTTAATGTATTCGAAAGCATAACATAGGAATCATTTACCCAAGCAGCTGCGGCTGCAATAGTTGGCGTTTCTAAAGCATCTTCTAAAGGTATTTGACCTATCGGTTCAGTCGTCAAATCCGAACAACTTGAAAAGTAAATAAAACTAGCAGTGAGTATTAAATATATTTTTTTCATCTTGTTATCTTTAAATCTTTAATTAAAATTTAGCTTGAATTCCTATAAGGAAACTTTGAGATTGCGGGTAAGTTCCTTGATCTAACAGCGCGGTAGACTCTGGATCTAAACCATTATAATTGGTAAAAGTCAACAAGTTTTGGGCAGAAATATAAAGACGTAGATTTTGCATTTTAAATTTTTCGGCATCGAATTTAAATCCCAACTCAATATTTTTTAGCCTTAAATAAGAAGCGTCTTCAATAAAAGCACTTGACACTTGTCCACCACCATTATTCTCAAAAGTATTACGCGGTTGTGAATTAGTAGTTCCTTCACCATGCCAACCATCGAGTGATTCTGTGGTAGAATTAAAAGGACGGCTATCATAATTCAGAATTTGTTTCAAATCATTGTAACGGTCAACATCCGAAACTCCCTGAAATAAAAAGGATAAATCAAAATTTTTGTACTCCGCCGAAAAATTGATTCCATACGTTATTCCCGGAACCGAATTTCCGATTATAGTTCTGTCATTTTGATTAATTTCACCATCACCATTCACATCCATAAATTTCATATCACCGGGTTTTACACCATTTGTATTAGAATGTAAATACGAATTAATCTCTGCCTGGTTTTGATAAATTCCAATAAATTTATACCCGTAGTAAGAATTCATTGGTAATCCGGCTTTGGTTATTGTATGACTTTTTTCATCTATAATTTGAGGCAAATACGCTTGCAATTCATTTACATTGTTATCTAGAGTTGCTAAATTTCCTCCAATATTATATTTGAAATCTTCGCCTATTTTCCCGCGGTAACTTGCAGCATATTCAAAACCTTTGTTGGTAATGGATCCTGCATTTACATAGGTAGGCTGAATAACACCAACTGAAACCGCCGGCAATGTAATGGCCAACAAAATATCATCGGTTGTTTTGTCAAAATAGTCTATTGTAAATGAAAATTTGTTTTGAAAAAGGCTTAGATCAAGTCCAAAGTTGGTTTGTGTAGTGGTTTCCCATTTTAAATCTGGATTTCCATATCGAATAATATTTACAGTACCCCCAGAATTGGTAACCATAGTTTGAAAAGCATCATTAGGAATTTCCTGATTTCCAGATTGTCCCCAGCTAGCTCTCAATTTCAAATTGGAAATCCAATCTGTTTTTTCCATAAACTTTTCCTGAGTAACAACCCATCCAGCCGAAAATGATGGAAAATATCCCCAATGATTATTTGGCCCAAATCTTGAAGAAGCATCGGCTCTTATTGTTCCAGTAAGAAAGTATTTTTCATTATAACCATAAGTACCAGAAGCGAAATACGATAAAAGTGACCAACTTGATGCCGCACCAGAAGAATAAATATCTGTGACACTTCCATAATCCAAATATCTAAAGTTAGAACTTGTATTATCATATCTTGTTCTTGCTCCACCTATTGCGCTTTCAGTATTACTAATACTTTCAGCTCCTAATAAGAAATTAACACTATGCACATCATTAAAAAGTTTAACATAATTCAATGTATTACTGAACGTAAAAGTCATTGACTCACCTCTATTTTCGTTGAGGCTATTTGGTCTGTTCTGTCTTCCTTGTCCATAAAATTCACTATTAACATCACCAATATTAGGATCACCATAATTCTCTGCAAAAGTTTTGTTATGCGTAAAATAAATATCTGCTCCCAGACTGGTTTTAAACTTTAAAGAATTGTCTTCTAAAAAGGAATATTCACCATATACATTTCCAAAATTTTGATACGTTTTACGTTTGTCATCTGTATAATTAACAATTGCGATCGGGTTCGAAGTGTATTCATAATCCTTACTCCATCCATCATTTGGTCCTGTATAAAATGGTAAATCGGTATACGGATCTTTTGGATTATATGTGGGATCGCTAGGACTTTTATAAACAGATAATACAGGAGGTCGCAATAATGCATGACGAATAATTCCGGGAGCATCACCACTCGAAGATAATTTATCTTGCTGTACTTCGCTCACCTGAAAATTAGTACCTACTTTGAAACGATCTGAGAACTCAGCATTTACATTCACTCTAAAATTAATACGTTGATAGGTATCTTTATCCCCCACAATTATTCCGTTCATACCATAGTAACCGCCAGATAATAAATACTGCATTTTTTCTGTCCCTCCACTTATTGATACCTGATAATTTTGAGAAAAACCAGTGGTGAATAATTCATCTAACCAATCCGTATCAGCCAGATCCGTTCTGCTTCTGTCTCTTTCATAAGGGCTTATTCCTAAACCGTCATTTGCCGCGGTATTATGCCAAGCCTGATCTTGTTGTGTTAAATACTGGTCTGCATTTAACATATTTGGCAAATTTGCTGCACGATAAATCCCAGAATAATAATCAGCTGTAATGCTGGAAACACCTTGTTTTCCGCTTTTAGTTGTAATTAAGATTACCCCTCCTGCTGCCCTTGAACCATAAATGGCTCCTGCTGCGGCATCCTTCAAGACGGTCATTGTTTTTATATCTGCTGGGTTCAAAAAAGTTATATCACGTGTTGAAACTCCATCAACAACATATAAAACGTCGTTGTTTCCCAGAGTTCCTTCACCTCTAATTCTAATTTTGATTCCGTCACCAGGTGCTCCTGTACTGGCGGCAACAAAAACCCCTGCCACTTGTCCTTGCAATGATTGCGAAACATCTGGAGTTTTTGTTTTCTCCAAATTATCCATATTTACTTGAGTAATAGCAGATGACAATGAATTTTTCTTTTGCCCAACATACCCAACTATCACTACTTCAGATAAAGTATTATCTTCAAGATCCATGACAACTTCGAGACTAGTTTTTCCTGCTACCGGAACTTCTTTGGTCTTAAATCCCATGTAGCTAAAAACTAATATTGCATTTGAATCTAAATCTTTTATTGTAAAACTACCATCCATATCTGTTGCTAAATGTTTGTCCGTTCCCTTTACATTGATATTTACCATAGGCAAAGGGCCACCAGCATCTTTTACAACTCCTGTTACTGTTGTCTGCCCGAAAAGAATACTTCCCGAGAGAAATAAACACAGTAGAAATAAATTTCGAATAATGATTCTTTCTTTCATATTGTAGCTATTTATAGTTGTTATATTCGGTATGTAATTAACTTGCTTTAAATTTTTAATTAGTATCGTTAAAATTCGTTTGCATAGGATTGTTGGTTACATTTTTAGATTTAGAGATTCACGTAATAGTGTAATCATTCTATGTTATTTTTTTTTCATACTATTTTTTTATTGAATTAATAATCTTGCATAACTCTTTATGTATATTCTTAAATTTTTATTTTTCACGCGCACAAAAGCATGACTAGCCCGCGCGGATAGCGTTGTTTAAGTTTTAAAAAATTAGATAATATGCCGAGAAGGCTTCAATTTAAATAAGTGGGGTCTTAAATAACTATGAAAATGCCACAGTAGATTTTTTTTAACCTGGGCAACCATTTTGTAAAATAATTTAGAAAATTAAAATTTACTTTTTTTGTTAAAAAAGGCACTCTAGTCTATTTATAAATTTTGAGAAAATAAAATTTATAAATTAATCAGAATATTTTTTCTATCTCTGATTATCACATGCAATGGATACTTATTTTTATATATTTTAATAAGTATTGTTTTAGTATTATAAAATTATATAAAAAAATATTAGCAAACAATCTTAATCGCAATTAATTATTTGTTATTCAGACAATTAGTAAGTATTTTTAACTAAAATTGAATAGAAAAATCAATTCAAGCATCCTATTGTTTGACTCTTAATCAAATCTTTGAATAATTTAATTTACAAAACATATTATGAAAAGAATTTCAACACTATTACTTCAGACAGTTGTTATAATAATTGGTATCGTGGCACTTGCCGTTTTGATTAGATTTCCTTTGAGTGAGGGTCGAGCCAAAAATTTAGAATTATTGAGCATTTATTCTGATCCTTTCATCTTGTACGGTTATGCAACATCAATTGCGTTTTTTATTGGTCTTTACAAAACATTCCAATTATTAGGATACGTTAGACAGAACAAAACATTCTCTATTGACTCTCTTAAGGCTTTAAAAAATATAAAATATTGTGCCACTGTACTGAGTATTTTAGTTGTAGGCGCTGGGATATTCATAAAGTTGACACACAACAAAGAGGATGATCCTGTTGGTTTTCTTGTCATTTGTACCGTGGTTATTTTAGCTTGTATTTTAGTTGTCTTTGCTGTTTCAAAATTTGAAAAAAAATTACAAAATGCATTAGATAAAAATCAAATATAAAGTTCTTCGGTTCTTGGCATTTTAATTTTGCTGTTATAAAGACTCTTATAAAAACTAAATTTTGTTATATTTTTTTGATAAATCAAATGCAATTAATGAACTTAAACTGTAATTTATTGATTTGCAACAAAATAAAAAAATACAAATAATTCCTATATTTGTTAAATATCAAAAAACCACTTTATGAAAAAAGCAACCATTTTAATCACATTCCTATTACTTATTGCATGCAATCAAAAAAAAGGCAATTCAGCTGATACAGTTACAGAAGACAATAAAAAACTGGCAACGCTGCTCGAAAATTACTATAACAAAAGAATGCATTTATTCCCTCTTGAAGCGACAATCAATGGCGACACACTTTATAACAACTTGTTGCCTGCTGATTTTACTGATAGTTATCGTCAGAGACTTCGTGATTTTTATACTCGTTACAACGATTCTATTACCAAATTCAATGAGCAAGAATTAAATGATAATGATAGAAAGAGTTATGACATTTTTAAATATCAAATGGAAACAGAACTAAAAGGCCTATCAATGATTGGCAACAGTTATTTTCCTTTTGACCAATTTAACGGTGTTCCTCTTTTACTTGGACAAATGGGAGGAGGAACAGGTTACCAGCCTTTTAAAACAGTAAAAGATTATGATAATTGGCTCGAACGTGCCAGTGCTTTTACGACTTGGAGCGATAGTGCTATTGTTAATTTCAAAAAAGGATTGGCTATAAACTATGTGCTACCAAAAGCTATAGTTATAAAAATGATTCCGCAAATGAATGCAATGGTTACGAAAGATGCAACCAATAGCTTGTTTTATGGCCCAATAAAATCAATGCCAGCATCATTTAGCGAAAGCGATAAAAAAAGATTAACAGCTGCATACATTGATTTAATCAACAACAAACTGATTCCTTCGTATAAAAAACTTGGTGATTTTTTAAAAAATGAATATTTACCAAAAGCAAGAACAACTACTGGTGTAAATGCATTAGCTGGCGGAAAAGAATATTATGATTATTCTGTAAAATATTGGACTACGACAAATAAAACGCCACAAGAAATATATAATACCGGCCTTTCTGAAGTAAAGCGTATAAAAGCGATTATGGAAAAGATAAAAGATTCTGTTGGCTTTAAAGGAGATTTGAATGCTTTCTTCACTTACATGAAAACAGATAAAAAATTTACACCGTATAAAACTCCAAAAGAAGTTTTGGATGCTTTCAGAGATATTGAAAGAAAAATGGAACCAAATCTAAAAAAAATGTTTACGTTGGTACCTAAGTCAAAATTTGAGATAAAACAAACAGAAGCTTTTAGAGCTGCCAGTGCCAGCGCCGAATATAATCCGGGATTACCTGATGGTTCTAGACCTGGTGTTTTTTATGTGCCAATTGTCGATGCAACCAAATTCAATACTACAAGCGGAATGGAAAGTTTGTTTTTGCATGAAGCAATACCTGGTCATCATTATCAAATTTCTTTGCAAATGGAAAATGAAAAACTCCCAAAATTCAGAAGATTTATCTGGTATGGCGCTTATGGCGAAGGTTATGCCCTTTATTGTGAAAGTTTAGGTAAAGAATTAGGGCTATACACAGATCCTTATCAACACATGGGAGCATTAGGTGACGAAATGCATCGTGCCGTAAGATTGGTAGTAGATGTTGCAATGCACACTGGAAAAATGACAAGAGAACAAGCTATAAAATATATGATGGATAATGAAGCAATCAGCGAAGATGGTGCTGTAGCCGAAATTGAACGTTATATGGCTTATCCAGGTCAAGCTTTAAGTTATAAAACTGGAGCATTAAAAATCAGAGAGCTTAGAGAAAAATACAGCAAAGAACTTGGTCCTAAATTTAGCATTTCAGCTTTCCATGCCGAATTTTTGAAAGATGGTTGCATGCCATTAGAAATAATAGAAAAATCAATGGATGCTTGGGCAAAAAGCCAAAAATAATTTCAAATCATCAAAGTAAAAATCATCAAAGTAAATAGAAAAGCCCCGAACATTTTAATGTTCAGGGCTTTTCACAATTTAAAAAACATGGAATTATTTCCAGCCTCCTCCAAGGTCTCTATACACATGTACAGAAGCTGTGAGCTGATCTTTCTTGGTGTCAATTAACTCTAATTTTGATTCCAAAGCATCACGCTGTGTCATCAAAACTTCAAAATAATCAACTCTGGCAGATTTGAATAAATCACCAGCTACATCTATAGAACGGTCTAATGCCGCAACTTGTTGTGATTTTAAATCATAACTTTTTCCTAAATTATCGATTTTAGAAAGTTGATTCGAAACTTCTAAATACGCATTTAGTATTGTACGCTCGTAATTATACAAGGCCTGAATTTGTCTTGCATTAGCTGAACTATATTCCGCTTTCAACGCATTTCTATTAATCAAAGGAGCCGCAATATCACCAGCTAATGAATACAATAACGACTCAGGAAGCGTAAACAAGTACGCTGGTTTAAACGCATTAAATCCAACAGCTGCAGTAATATCAAGCGAAGGATAAAACTCTGCACGAGCTGATTTTACGTCTAGTTTTGCAGCTTCTAACTCTAACTCTGCTTGTTTTACATCTGGACGATTGGCTAACAATTGAGATGGAATCCCAGAATTGACAATCGATGGTAACAAACTTGCAAAATTGGTTTTATCTCTTTTTATTTCCTGCGGATATTGACCTAGCAAAAAGTTGATTTTATTTTCTGTTTCTTTGATGTTTTGAAGAATATCAAACTCCATACTTTTGGAAGCCATAACTTCTGCTTGAAATTTTTGAACCGCCAATTCAGTTGCTCTTGCCGCCTCTTTTTGAGTCTTTACCACCTCCAATGCGTTACTTTGTAATGCAATATTCTGTCTGACAATATCGAGTTGACTATCCAAAGCAAGCAATTCATAATACGAATCAGCAACTTCAGAAATCAAATTGGTTATTACAAAATTCTTCCCTTCAACTGTAGCCAAATAACGGCTTACGGCTGCTTTCTTAGAATTGCGTAATTTTTTCCAAATATCGACTTCCCAGTGCGCTGAAGCAGCAATTCTCAAATCACCAAGTGGATCTGGCATTTCTTTTCCCGGCATGATTTCGGTAGAAGCATCTCCAGCACCTTGACTAGTGTAGCGACCCACTTTTTCAATACCTGCTCCTGCTCCAATCCCAACAGATGGAAGCAACAATCCTTTTTTTACACGAATATCATTTTGAGCAATTTCAATCTCCTGCAAAGTGATTTGCAACTCCTGATTGTTTTTCAATGCAGTATCAATCAAGTTTACCAGATTTGGATCCTTAAAATAAGTTCTCCAAGGAGTTGTTGAGGTATTCGTTGTATCTGAATTTGCTGCTCCAAAAGATTCTGGAGTAGTTTTTGTTTCCGCCAATGGCGCTAAAGCAGGTGTACAACTTGCCACCGCCAGGCAAATTCCTAGCGGGACAATATATTTATAAGACTTAAATTTATGCATGATTATCATCAAATTCTTCGGTTAATGGATTTTCTCTTTGATCTTTTACATAGGTAAATCTTTCAGCTATTTTGCCGAAAATGTAATACAATCCTGGAATTACAAATACTCCAACAACTGTTCCTATCAGCATTCCTCCTGCTGCTGCAGTACCAATAGTTCTGTTACCTATTTTCCCTGGACCTGTTGCAAATGCTAACGGAAGCAAACCTGCAATAAAAGCAAATGAAGTCATCAAAATAGGACGGAACCTTGCTTTTGCTCCTTCCATGGCTGCTTGTAATACCGACCTTCCGGCTGCATGCCTTTGAATTGCAAACTCTACAATCAACACGGCATTTTTTCCCAGTAACCCGATAAGCATTACCATAGCAACCTGAGCATAGATATTATTTTCCAAACCTGTGCATTTCAATAAAAGGAAAGCTCCAAAAATACCAGCAGGCAACGATAAAATCACTGATAATGGCAAGATGAAACTTTCATATTGTGCTGCCAAAACCAAGTAAACGAAACCTAAACAGATTAGGAAAACCCAAATTGCCTGATTTCCTTGTGCTACCTCGTCGGCAGAAATACCAGCCCAGTCAATATCATAACCTCTAGGTAATTTTTCGGCCGCCACTTCCTGAATAACTTTAATGGCAGTTCCACTACTATATCCTGGAGCTGCAGCACCACTAATCTCTGTAGAAGTGTACATATTGTGTCTGGTAATTTCCGAAAGTCCATATACCTTTTCTAATTTCATAAAGGCTGAAAAAGGTACCATTTCATCGCGGTTATTTTTTACATAAAGCTTCAAAATATCTTCTGGTAATGCACGATATTCTGGTGCTGCCTGAACAATAACTTTATAATTAATTCCGTATTTAATGAAACTGATTTCGTAATTACTTCCGACCAGCGTTGACAATGTATTCATCGCATTCTCGATAGACACGCCTTTTTGTTGAGCCAAATCATTATCGACTTTCATCATATACTGAGGGAAACTGGCGCTATAAAAACTGAATACATTTGCTAATTCAGGACGTTTGTTCAATTCTTTAACAAAATCACTGTTTATTTTTTCCATTTTCTTGTAATCACCTGAACCCGTTTTATCCAATAAACGAAGCTCAAATCCTCCCGCGGCTCCATACCCTGGTACTGCTGGCGGCTGGAAAAATTCAATATTTGCACCTGGAATATCTTTCGACTTTTCCTCCAATTCAGTCATAATCTCCTGAACAGACTGCTTTCTGTCTTTCCAATCCTTAAGGTTGATCAAACAGGTTCCTGAATTCGATCCAGTACCTTCTGTCAAAATTTCATAACCTGCTAAAGATGAAACTGATTTTACTCCTCCTATTTTTTCGGCTATTTTTTGCAATTTCACTGAAATATCATTCGTTCTTTCCAATGATGAACCTGGAGGCGTTTGGATAATTGCATAAAACATACCTTGGTCCTCATTAGGAATAAATCCAGAAGGAACCGTACTACTAATCAACCATGTTCCAGCGCAAAATCCTAAAAGTGCAACAATAGTTACCGCTCTTCTGTTTACAATTTTCCCAAGAACATGTTGGTATTTAGTTTGCGTAAGGTTGAACATGTCATTAAAACCATCTATAAATCTATTTACAGGTGTTTTCTTTTTAGGTTTTCCATGATTATTAGTCAACATCATCGCACAAAGCGCAGGTGTCAATGTCAATGCTACTACTCCCGAAAGAATAATCGCTGTTACCATTGTGATTGAAAATTGTCTATAGAACATTCCAACCGGACCAGACATAAATGTAACAGGAATAAATACCGCTACCATTAGGAATGTAATCGCTATAATCGCTCCCGAAATCTCGTGCATCGCTTTTTTAGTCGCTTTTAATGCTGACAAATGTTCTTCTTCCATCTTGGCGTGGACGGCTTCGATAACTACAATCGCATCATCGACGACAATTCCAATGGCTAAAACCAATGCAAACAAAGTGATTAAGTTTAACGAAATATCAAAAAACTGCATGAACGCAAAAGTTCC
>NZ_DATIDY010000086.1:0-20299 GCF_035456085.1 Flavobacterium sp. | reverse complement strand
CTCCCAGCAATATGCAGAATTAATTCCTGGAGAGGTAGTATCATCTCCTCTACCAAAATCTTCTTGCAATAAATTACTGAAACTAGATACCGTTTTTACATTGTATTGAACTATTACATTGTGATTACCAGAAGGAACATTTGTAAAAACATTACTGTCAATTGGGGAATTTGGTACTATCGGTCCTGTTTTATTTTTTTGCATAAAATACTCATAGGCATAGGTAGTCCCGCCAGATGACGCAGGATTATTAACTATAACCGTTGCCGTTGCGGTACCATCACAATTATAAAGTGTATTAACATTATCGTCAATTACTGGATCTGCAGGTTTTGGATCAAGAGTTACTGTATATGGTATCTGAAACACACAACCGTTACTGTCTCTTACAGCCAAATTGTAAACCCCTTTTGGTACATATTTCTCACTTGAACTTTGCCAAGTGTTACCTCCATCAAAGCTAAATGAATAAGGACTGTTTCCTCCCTCTACATTAGTGATACGTAAAAGTCCTAAAGGTTCCCCTGTAGCGGATGTGCTACAACCTGCCAATTCTCCTACTCCTCCGGAAGCTGTTACCGCTGAAGTCGGACCTGTAATCGTAATAGGAACGGCTGGGGCTGTACAATATTTAGTTTGTTGACCATTCCATTGTGACATGTAAGTGATGCCATATTTTACAACAACATTATAACTTCCTGGATATAAATTATTAAAAATTGGATTTGTGACAAAAGTTGCTCCATTATCAATACTATAAGACAAAGAATAGCCATTAGCCACAATATTATCTATACTAATTTGTGAACCATTTCCATAACATGTACTATTAGTATGATTTACATCATACGTAGGTTTGGCATTATTTGGTACCGTTACTGTTGCTGTTGCATTACAATTGTTTCTATCGACAACTTGAATAGAATATGTTCCTGGTGTTGTAATTATAAATTCTCCACTACTAACATATTCTGTTGAACCACTAATTAAATATTGATATGGTCCATTTCCTCCTTGTGCTGTCACCACAATTTTACCATCACTACAAGCTGTGAGCGGCTCAACTATTGCGGCGGTAGCTTTTACTTCACTTGACGGCTGGTTTATATAAGGATATTGAGAACTATCACAACCGTCTGCGGTGGTCACTCGAACTCGATAACTTTTTCCAGGAGTCTGGTCTACAAAAGTATGATTTGGACTAGAAATAGGTCCTACACTACTTACTAAAGTTGCTCCATCATATAAATAATAAGTATAATCAGGATAACCATTATTAGCAACAACTGTGATACTTCCTCTTTCACCAAAACATAATGGCTGAGTAACCGATGCTGATACATTGAAATTCCTTTGTAGTATTTGAATATTAGGTATTGTAAAAACACAACCATTAACTACTCCGATTTGTCTGATAAAAACAGTATAAAGCCCAGCTGTATTAATTGTAAAACTATTATTTGACACATACGCTGTTGGTGTACTACCATTAGCATTACTAATGCTGTATTCATATCCAGTACCCACCCCACCAACTGTAATATTCCCTTTGGTATTACAAATAATGTCTCTATGTGTTTCTGTTGGTTTTAGTAAATTTTGATATACATTAAAATAGAAACGATTAAAACATCCACCTGGATAATTTAAAGTAAGTCGAAACTGACCCGAAGTGTTTGCAATATAAGCTGACCCGGTTCCAACTTGTGTCCATGTACAGGAGGTACTTTCATTGGCGCAATTCGGATTGGCAACTGCAGCACAACTAGCTTCGTTTAATTTCTCCCAAACTACAGTAGAGCCAGCAGAAACAGAAGAAATGTCAATAACTCTAGTAGCATCACCACCGCACAAAAAGATATTTGGCAGTTCCTTTCCGTCGTTCGGACAGATCACTATCTGATCGGCAACAGGTTTTTGTATAGGGTTATTGGTAACACCTCCAAATCGAGTAACAGTCACCTCTTCTGTAATTGATAAACAAGGAGCAATGGCTGTATTATATACGTAATAAGTTCCAGGATTAGTAACAGTAAGTGTTTGAGAGTTTCCTATAATGGGACCTGTTGTAACGCCACCTTTTGTAAATGGTGCGGTAGACCACTTATAACTACTATAACCATTTGCAGCAGTAAGCACTACGCTGTTCCCGCACAGCACTTCATTTTTAGTAAACTTACAATCGTCAATACCTACTAGAAAATTTGTTGCTTTGGGAGTCAATAAACAGCCCGTATTGGTATTCACACTAGGGTCATCTGAAATGGTAAAATTTGGATTTAAAGTTCCCTTATAAGTAGCAAATGCCTGATTATCGATGCTGTTAGAGCAAGCATCGCTAAGCATATTACAACTTGGCACTACCTGAACTCTTAAACGTATATTTGAAACACCATCACCTACTTCAACAATACTTTTATCAACATCAAAAACGATTTCTCTGGTTGCCGCATTATAACTTTTAACCGTTACTCCTGCTGGCAAACTAATAGAAGATGGATCTGCCGGATAATTGAAAATTGTATTTATAGGCAATATATCGCGAATGGTCACAGAAGTGGCATTATCATTTCCTGTGTTTTGAAGCCCAATAACATAATTTAAAACTTGTCCAAGAGTCACATTTTGATTACCAATATCAACTCCAGCGCTATTCTGAACAATTTTTGTCAATACAACTTTGGGTTCTATAATCTCAACATTAAAAGCATTAAAGAACATACCATATCCGTCCCCTGATGTTCTTAACTCTAACTTAGCCTTAGTATCATTATTAGCGATAATACCATTATTAGCATTATTCAAATTAATAATTCCCGTTTCAAATCCTAAAGTATTTCCACTAGCGGGAGTTCTATCAGTAAAAGCACCAGCTGTCGTATTTATCGTACTGTTAAAGAAATTATCAATAGGTCGATCTGCAGTAGAAATTCTTGTCCCATTAACAAAATAACTATCATTTTTAATATTTACGTCACCCTCAAGAGCTGCAAATGCCAATTTAGCTCTTACAGGACCAGTTGGAATCGTTTTAAATCCTGTTACGTCATATGATAAAGGCGGGCTTGATGCCTGAATCCAACTAAATCCATCATACGAGGTAATATATTTAGCGCTAGCATTGGGGTCTTCATAAACTACGAATAAAGACCAACCTGCCGAAAATCCACCATTAATAGTTCCTCTTCCTGAAATAATATTTGCTAATGTATAGTCACCCTCAATACTTGAAAGATTTTTTATTAATGCAGTAGCATCATAATAATATGCATAAGGAATCTGAGTGCCATTTGAAGTATTCGGGTAATAATCATAAATCAAAGTTCCCGTTATGTCAGAATAAGTAGTTTGACCGGGTATCTTAAGCTTAACCTTACCTAAGTTATTTCTGTTTACACTATTACTCGTAACAGATGGCGTATCATAAATTCCAGCCCAATATATGGCTGCATAAGCCACTTTATAACAACTACGACTAGCCTGCGGCACAGTTAAACGTGCACTACTCGAGCTAAAAGTAGTATTATCGCTATCAACATCAATATATTGCATATTGAGGTCGTTATTATTTTGATCGTCGGCATTAAAAGGATCACTAGGTCTCTCTTTCCTTCCCTCATCACGATTTAGGATATTGTTCCCAATTAGCAACATATCTCCTTTAATAGATTTATCATACCTAGGCGTAAATGGTACTATATTTTGACCTAAAACATCAGAGCTATGTAAAAAGAGGAATAGGACTAATGCAACAATAGCTCTAAACTGATTAACAGAAAAAAAGCTTGTCTTAAAACATAGCCTTCTCTGGCACAATTGCACTTTAAAAGAGGAACTGCTATTGGATAAATCTGTTAAAAATAAACTCTTTAACAGTGATAATAAATAATAAGGCAGGTTAGAAAAAGTAGGTTTTTTCATATGTATTTATGTTTATTTTTATCAATCAACATTCATCCTTTTGAGGCTAAGGAAAAACTCGATTAAATAAAAATTTTTAATTAAACGTCACTTTTTTTATAAAGCGATAATAATAAATGTTTTTTTTATGTTAAAATAAGCTTAAAAATTTAATGTTTTAAGAATAATCTATAACGCAATAAATGTTTTTTTATGATTTATATTACAAAATTATATTAAAAAAAAATAAAAATAAACATTTTAAACCAATATCAAATAAAATTCTAAATTATTTTATCGTAACACAAAATCACTTGATATAGTAACATAAATCAAGTAATAAGTACAGTTTTAATAATCAGAACATAACCTAACAGCTATGAAAGCTGTTAGGTGAAAAATTCAGATTTATTGCTGATTATTTATCAATTTTTACAATAACCATTTTGCCATTATAAGGTTTACTTCCCTTGGCAGAAAGCGCTTCTGTTGCTTCTTGAATATTATCAAACTTATCAGTATAAATAAAATACTTACTCGAATTCACATCATAGAAGAAATTCACATTTGGTTGTCCGGCAGCAACTGTTTTTGTAACAAACGCATCACGTTTTTGAACATCTGAATGAACGGCCAAGATTACGTAATATCCGCTTTCAAGATTCTTATTATTTTTAATAATCTGCATGTTTGCCTGGTTTTCGCCAAAATCAAAATCCTCGGCTTTTAATGGTACGCTACTCACTTTGGTGGTTGCTTTAATTTGTTTCAAAGTAGCCATATCTTGTGTATAACGATCTTGATCATTTGTTGTAATTGCACGCTTGATTCTACGTTTTTTCTCTATTTCTGTTTCGACCTTAATTTTCTCTAAAGTTGCGATTAAAGCAGCATTTGATTGTTCTGTTTTAAGTTGTTCTGCTTTTAAATTCTCAATAGTTTTCAAATAATTTTGATTAATAAGATCGTTTTTAGGAGTCTTTTTAATTCTTTCATTATAAAGTCTATTGAACTCAGCCAAATTATCAGCTTGAGACTTACTAAGTTCAGCAATTTGAGCTCTAATAGATTCTAATTCGGCATTCTCTCCTGCAGTACTTTTGAATTCAACTGTATTTTTTACAATTCCTTGATCGCTCAAATCATTTTCTTCTCTCATTTCTCTCAATGCCTTTTCTTTATTAGCCACAGAAGCATCCAAACGACTTAACAATTGTTGCTGTTTTCTCTTAGAGCTTTCCACAATACTAGCTAAATTATCCATTGCTTTGCCGTTCTCATCTTTAGGCATTGCGTCTGCCTTGGCTTTAGCTAAGGCTTCAACTGCGAGTTTAGCAGCAGCAGCGGCTTCAATTTTGTCTTGTTCTGCTTGAGCAGCAGCTTTGGCTTCGGCCTCGGCTTTGGCTTTAGCGTCAGCAGCTAGTTTCGCAGCAGCAGCTTCGGCGTCAGCCTTGGCTTTTGCAGCTGCAGCTAATTTTGCGGCGGCGGCTTCTGCGTCTGCTTTAGCTTTATTATCCGCAGCTAGTTTTGCAGCAGCAGCATCTGCCTCAGCTTTAGCTTTGGCATCTGCAGCTAATTTCGCGGCAGCAGCCTCTGCGTCTGCTTTAGCTTTTGCAGCAGCAGCTAGTTTGGCAGCTTCGGCATCGGCTTTGGCTTTATTGTCAACAGCAAGTTTAGCGGCGGCAGCTTCGGCATCAGCTTTCGCTTTAGCTTCTGCGGCAAGTTTGGCAGCAGCAGCTTCTGCATCGGCTTTAGCTTTTGTTTCTGCAGCTAGCTTGGCAGCAGCGGCTTCAGCATCAGCTTTGGCTTTTGTTTCTGCAGCCAGTTTTGCAGCAGCGGCCTCTGCATCAGCTTTGGCTTTTGTTTCAGCAGCAAGTTTCGCAGCAGCAGCTTCGGCATCGGCTTTAGCTTTTGTTTCTGCAGCAAGTTTAGCGGCAGCAGCTTCTGCATCGGCTTTAGCTTTTGTTTCTGCAGCTAGTTTCGCGGCAGCAGCCTCTGCATCAGCTTTGGCTTTATTGTCAGCAGCAAGTTTAGCGGCAGCAGCTTCAGCATCGGCTTTAGCTTTTGTTTCTGCAGCTTGTTTTGCAGCAGCGGCTTCTGCATCCGCTTTGGCTTTATTATCAGCAGAAAGTTTCACAGCAGCAGCTTTTGCATCAGCTTTAGCTTTTGCTTCTGCTGCAAGTTTTGCAGCGGCAGCCTCAGCATCGGCTTTGGCTTTATTTTCAGCGGCAAGTTTTGCAGCAGTAGCTTCCGCATCAGCTTTGGCTTTATTGTCAGCAGCAAGTTTTGCGGCGGCGGCTTCGGCATCAGCTTTAGCTTTATTGTCAGCAGCTAATTTAGCAGCAGCAGCCTCAGCAGCAGCTTTAGCTTTAGCATCTGCAGCTAGTTTTGCCGCAGCAGCTTCAGCATCCGCTTTGGCTTTATTATCAGCAGAAAGTTTCACAGTAACAGCTTTTGCATCAGCTTTTGCTTTTGCTTCTGCAGCAAGTTTTGCAGCGGCAGCCTCAGCATCGGCTTTGGCTTTATTTTCAGCGGCAAGTTTTGCAGCGGCATCTGCCTTTGCTTTATTATCAGCAACTAATTTAGCAGCACTAGCTTCGGCGTCTGCTTTAGCTTTGGCATCAGAATTTAATTTAGCTTTAGTTATTGGGTCTGGTTTTTTATTTGCCAATGCTAATGCTGCAGCGGCATCGGCTTTGGCTTTGGCGGCAGCAGCCAATTTCAATTTATTGGCTTCAGCTATTTTAGCTTTTTGAGCCAATTTAGCATCAGCAACAGCTTTTGTATCTGCTTTAGGTGCAGCAGCTACCTTTTTTTGCACTGGTGCTGGTTCAATTAATGCACCTTCTTCTTCATCATCACCATAATCAAAATTGGTGTTTTTAAACTTATAAGCTAATACAATTATATGTGAACCTCCCAGTTGGGAAATATCACCAAGGCCTACACCATAAGAGTATTCCAAAGCTATTTTTGGAGTAATATTTAAACCAAAACCAGCTGTTGCCCCCAAAACAGAATGATATCCTCCTTGAACCCAAATCCCTTTTGGAATGGTAAACATTGCGGATCCAGAAAATATTGTTTTTTCTTTAGTGACTTCTGTTTTCAGCAGGCCGGAGAACTTACTTTTGTCAAAAAAACCATAAGAATCTAAATAACCTGTATACATTACGTGTCCTTCTATTCCTTGATTTGGATCATCTTTTAGAATCCCCGACTTAAAATTATAAGTCACAAGATTATTAAGCGCTAACCCAAAATCTAAAAAAGCAGTTCCATAATTAATTCCCGGGCTAATTGTCATTAATGTATTCGTTGGAATATTATCTAAAGAAGGATCAGGAATAGAAATTACTTTTCCTTGATCCAAACCACTTCTGTAAGCACTCACATTAATACCAAATGTCAAGTTACTATCTTCCTGTAAAAAAATATTGTGAGCAAAGTTTGCTAATATACCTGTCGTACTTAATACTCCTTCATTTTGTTTGAAAATACCAAGTCCAACTCCCTCATTTTCTCTAAATCTGCCCGAATAACTTAACAAATAAGTTTTCGGAGCATCTTCAAAACCTGCCCATTGAGTCTTATTAAATAAAGTAATATAAGCACTTTGTTGTCGAACAAAACTAAAAGTTGGATTAATAACAAATGAATTAAATTTCAGAGAGTTACCTGGCGGAATAGCGAAAGACACTACACCATCCTCCTGTTGAGCATAAAAAACATGAGTAGTACAGCAAAAAAAGATAAGTGTAAATAAAATCTTTTTCATATTATTTCAGAAGAGTTATAGAACCCTTTTTGGCAGACCCGCCATTTGGAGTAATTATATAATAATAAACAGGGTTGAAATTTTTAAATTCAATATTGGATTGCGGCCAACCATTTGAATTATCATAATTGTCGGTTTCAAAAACTATTTCCCCCAAAGAGCTCAAAATAACAACATGTGTATTTGTATTGTTATAAATATTAGGAATAATCCAAGTATCGTTAATTCCATCATTATTTGGAGTAATAATATTGGAGATCTTTGGTACATTATAATCTATAACCGAACTGTATTTAACAATAAAAGACGTGGTACAGCCAGAAATAACTACTTTATAATTACCAGCAATGGTAATATCAAGTGTGTTTTGTGTTGCTCCATCTATTGCTTCATTGTTATGAAACCATTGATAAGTAGGATTTGAAACAGTAGCCGTAGCAGTAACAGTTAACGGATCGCCTCCTTGGGCTACTGACAATGTTTCTCCTTCGCTAACTTCTTTACCATTAGCAGTAATTGTTGCTGTAGTCTTTAAATCAATTGACGCTGTAGCTTTACAACCACCAAAATCAATATCACACGTATATATTCCAGCGCTATTGGTTTTATAGGTTTGGTCTGTCGCTCCAACAATAACTGCACCATCTTTTTTCCAAACATACGAATTACCTGCAGCTGCAGTCAAAGTAGTGTTTTCAGAACCTGAACAAAAAGGGTTTCCCAAGCTCGATGTTATCGAAGAACTACCACCACTACCAGATGAACTACTTACAATGACTTCTTGAGATCTAAAATTAACATCTGTACACGGACCATAATTTAATTCTGCATAATACACTCCAGGTGAATTAACAGTCAATGAACTTGAAGATTGTCCAGAAATTAAAACACCGTCTTTATACCAATTATATTTTAACTGGGGAAAATTGGCTGGTGAAGAATTTATATCAGATGGAGTTGGATTATAAACTGTTAATGTAACACTTCCTCCATTACAAAAACTGATTGTTGGTTTTTTATCATTAATAAAAAAAGCGCCATTGTAGGACTTATAATATGCAGGGAAAGATTTTTTACTTACTGTTCCATAAATAGTAAAACTTGAAGGACTTAATATACCAGTACTACTTTTAACACGCAATTCATAATTATCAGACCCAATTAAATTAGTTGGTATTGCAAAAGTTAATGTCTTATCTGTTGCTGTGTCAGGAGGTGTTCCTTCAAGAGGACTCAAAGGTATAGTCGCAATTGGAGAAGAAAAAGAACCCGATGGATCAGATAAAACTACAGAAAACGTCACACTTGGATCAAAACCCGAAACAATAAATTGTGCTTGATATTCATTAAAAACTTTACTTTGATCGGTGGGATGTGGCCCTCCTGCACATATTTTATCAAAAGGTAATTTTTGGGGAGAAATTGTCTGTGCAAATAATGATCCTATTGGTAAAACCAATAAAATCAAAAAAAACAGGAATTTACTAAAAGGGAATACGGGTATAGTTTCGCTTTTCATAGGTTATATTTATTGTTTTGGGATGGGGCTATCCTATTTGCAAATCGCTGATTATTAAACTTTACATCAGTTTATATGGATTTACGAAAACAATTGAAACACTTTTTTAAGTAATAAAATGAAAGCCAAACCTACAATTTTAAGGTCTAACTTTCATTTCATCTAAATTTCAAAATGTATTTTATTTAGTAGAAGCTGTAAATTTAGTAAGCGCTAGTCTAAAGTCTGGTCTTTTAGGGTTATTAAAATCATTGAATGTTTCAGCATTAGAAGTTTTCGAATACAAATTAAAGAAAATACTATTACCATAATAACTCTCTAAATCTTCATTATTCAAAGAACCTTCGGAAAATATATTTCCACTACAGTTATTTAAATACATCTCTTCAATTCTGATTTTCTTAAGATTTTTATCGTTGATTTCGATTTTTGTATCTAAAAGAACAGCTGGTTTGAAACCTGATATTACGCTTTTTCTTAATACAAGTGTAGTGTTCTCTGCAACATAAACTGCCTCTTTTACCAATCCCGCTTTAATATCAGCTTCAATATTCTCACTATCATTTAACATTGTAAGATTAGTAGCCGTAAGAGATGTTTGTTTTTTAGTAAAATCCATATTCTCCTTCTTTAAATAAGAAGAAACGTCAATACAACGAGAACCATTACTATCACTAATATAAGATGATCTAATCACTAATGAGTTATCAATCTTAGCCTGAGCTCCTGTTGAAAATTTAAAATCAATTCCATTACATTTATATGAAACAATTTTTGCCATTACTGGTTCACCACCCTGAACTTCAAAAGCATTTCCGGCAGCATAACTTACCATGATGTTTTCTAAGATAGTTTTATTACCAATCCCTCCAAGTAATATAGCATTAAAACTATCTGCTCCTCTGGCTTTTTTCCCAGCATATTCAACTCTTACGAATTTCATTACTCCTGACGAACTTGCAGGATTAGTACCTCCATAAGTTGTTAATGTAGGATCTAAATCGTCATAATTATACGAAGTATATACACCGAATTTATTAATAGGAGCATCTCCAAGAATTACAATTCCTCCCCAGTCACCAGCTTTTTTAAGACTTTTATTTGAGGTGAAAACGATTGGATCTGTTTCAGAACCTTCGGCAATGATTTGAGCACCTTTAGTAATTATTAAAGTTCCTCTAGATTCAGCATCACCGATAATTATCGTTCCTGGATCAATAGTAAGTACAGCATTGTTTGTAACATATACATTACCTTGAATAATGTATACATCCTTTTTTGTTAATCTTGTATTTACTGTGATATTACCAGCAAGAATTTGAGTTGCCTCGCCATAATCGGCTTTAGCTGGTTTAAATTCAGTCCAATTGTTTAACCAATTACTTGGTCCAAAAATTCCTTTCTCTTGTTGTGCGCTTACGCTGCTAACAACTGCAAGGAAAACCCATATCAATAGCGATTTAGTTTTCATAGGTTTGGGGTATTAATTTTTTAATTTAACCTCTGTAGGCAGAGTTGGAGACTCATATAGAGTTATAGGTCAGTCTTAAAAAATAGTAAAATTTTCTAAATATATTATTGTGCTTCTAAATCACGTAATGATTTTAATGTTTGCTCGTAAAACAAAATTGCGTTTACAAGTTGTCCTTTATCACAAAATGGCAACATTTTTCTTAAATAATCAACAGTGATATCTAAATATGTATTTGTTGCTTCTTTTTCTAAATCTAAAGCTTTTTTATTGTCAGCTGTATCAGGAATTCCTAAATCTGTCATAGTAACTCCTGGCTTAGTTGCTAAACCAATTTTTGGTAAAATTCTAATAATTACCTTCATACGCTCAATGTACAATTCCACTAATTCTCCTTTTGATAAAGCTTTTAATGTTTTATCATCATTATACGTACGGATAGATGCACTTGTACTGATAATACTTTGTGGCATATTTGGTTTTGCTTGTGCTAAACACTTTGAAGAGCTCAATGCAAACATGCATATACCGAAAAGAAAAATTCTCACTTTCATAACTTGGGGATTTAAATAATTAATAAAAACAAAAATATACAATTAAATTGAATTTGCAAGTTCTGAAAAATAAAATATACATAATTTTAGTGATAAAATTCGTTAATATATACCGTATAACCCATTAAATCAACTATTTAACCTATATCAGAAGTAGTTTAAAAAAGATAAAAATATAATTAATTTAACTAATTGCAGATAATTTTCTTGTTAAATTTACAGCCAAAACTAAAAATTAAATAGTTTCAACGATACTAGTCTGAAAGTTATCAACACATAATGGTTAAAAAAACACCATCCCTTGATTAATCTTGATAGTATTGCGTTAAAAAGTTAAAGAGTAGGAACATAAAACTGTTATAAAATTTTTGAAACTATCATTTTCTCCTATCTTTGTCACATGCAATTCTCAAAAATTTTAGGACAAGAATACATCAAAAGTCACTTGACAAAAAGTGTCGATTTGGGTAGAATTCCTCATGCTCAATTATTTGTAGGACCTGAAGGCAGCGGAACTTTGCCAATGGCTATTGCTTATGCACAATATGTTTTATGTAATTCTATACAAGGAGAGAACGAATCTTGCATTCTTAAATTCGAAAAAATCTCTCACCCGGATTTGCATTTTATTTATCCTACTGTATCTAATGAGGAGATAAAACAAAAACCAAAAAGTATTGATTTCATTGCAGAGTGGAGAGAATTTATTTTGGAGAATCCTTATGGCGGACTATTTGATTGGTATGCAAAACTGGATGTGCAAAATAAACAAGGAGAAATTCGTGTAGATGATGCTCAAGAAATTTTAAAATCACTTTCATTAAAATCATACGAAGGTGGTTATAAAATAATGATCATTTGGATGGCGGACAAAATGAATATTGCAGCCTCCAATAAACTACTCAAATTACTTGAAGAACCGCCTGAAAAAACTGTTTTTATTCTTATTTCTGAAAATGAAGAAGATATTATTCAAACGATAAGATCACGATGTCAGATAACTCATTTTAATGGCTTAAGCGAACAGACAATTGCTAATGCTTTGATGGAAGAAGAACAAATCGAACATAAAGAAGCATTAAAAATTGCTCATCAATCGCAAGGAAATTATAACAAAGCGTTACAACTATTAAATGATGATGAAGCATCTCCTTTTGAACAATGGTTTGTTACTTGGGTCAGGGCAGCCTTTAAAGCGAAAGGAAATGCGGCGGCAATACAAGATTTGATAGAATGGAGCGAACATATTGCAGGATTAGGAAGAGAGACTCAAAAAAAATTTCTTCAGTTTTGTATTGAAATGTTTCGCCAGGCTTTGCTTCTCAATTATGAAGCCAAACAGCTTGTATATATTGAAACAAAAGTAGATAAATTCAAACTGCAGAATTTTGCTCCTTTTGTAAATGGCAATAATATTAATGACATCTTTAAGGAATTATCAGACGCGATGTATCATATTGAACGAAATGGAAATGCTAAAATAATTTTGACAGATTTATCGATACGACTTACTCGTTTAATTCATAAAAAATAAATTCATGACTTTAGCATAATCAAAGTTTTTGCAATAAGGAAGCGTTAAAACATGACCAAATAAGGAAACTATAAATATCTACATATGAATAATATTGCCTCAATCTTATTATTAGTTTTTTTAGCTATCACTTTTTTACAATCTTCTCAGGAAAAATTATTTCATTGGAAAGATAATGTAAATTGGCTTAAAGAACATTTTAAAGAAACACCTTTACGAAATCAAGTGCCTTTGGCTTTGCTTAATCTATTGGTATTAGAATTGATTTCGGGAATTTTATGTACCGTTGGTGCAATAGAACTTGCGCTAAATAGTGGCAGAGTATATGGATTATATGGAGCCATTTTTTCAAGCATCACTTTAATTATGATGTTATTTGGACAAAGATTAGCCAAAGATTACGATGGAGCAAGAACTATTGTTTTGTATTTTATTCCTACAATTATGGCGGTATATTGGTTGAACTAGATTGATTTCAAGATTATAATCAATAGCTAAATACAAAAACAGTTTTTAAATAACAGTAAATAAAAATTTAAATCATTCACAACAAAAAATGACACCAAAACATCCTTCTGAATCCTTAACCATATTGACTGATTTGGTTTTACCAAGCGAAACCAATCCTTTGAATAATTTATTTGGAGGAGAATTATTGGCCAGAATGGATCGTGCTGCGAGTATTGCTGCCGGAAGACATTCGCGTCGCATTGGTGTAACTGCATCTGTGAATCATGTGGCTTTCAACAAAGCTGTCCCGCTTGGAAGTGTTGTTATTATTGAAGCTAAAGTTTCCAGAGCGTTCAAAACTTCGATGGAAATTTATTTGGATGTTTGGGTTGAAGACCGTCAATCAGGTAACCGCACTAAAGCGAATGAAGCAATTTACACTTTTGTGGCTGTTGATGATTCGGGAAGACCTGTTGAAGTTCCAGCAATTGATCCTGAGACAGAATTGGAAAAACAACGCTATGATGCGGCTTTGAGAAGAAAACAATTGAGTTTGGTATTGGCAGGCAAAATGAATCCGCATGACGCAACTGAATTGAAAGCATTGTTTATGGAGTAAAATTTAAATTATCTATTTATAGTATTTTAACGACATTTAAGTTTTGTTTTAATATCTGAAATAACCTGAAACCTAAAATTTATTAATGAACCGTCTTTGCGTGAGGGATAGGAGCAAACTACCGAAGTAGTGCGGATAGCCCGACCTCGTTAAGGAAATGGGCGAATAAGCGGTTCTAAAAGTTAGCCCATTTTCTTAACGAGGTCGGGCCCAAATGAGCAATTTTAAACTGAAGAGATAAAACGAAAATCCTTTTGTTGTTAAAAAATCGTTTATTGTGGCTTCGAAAAAAAAAAGTATTTTTACGAAAATAAAATTAATTCATGTCCCTATTTTAAAGTAGGTAAATCATATAAACAGAAGAAAAATGAAAGAAAAAACCAGTTCGGACAAAGAGGCAAAGTTAAAAGCACTGCAACTTACTCTTGACAAATTAGACAAAACCTACGGAAAAGGAACTGTAATGAAAATGGGCGACAAAGCCATTGAGGAAGTAGAAGTTATTTCATCAGGATCTTTGGGAGTTGATTTAGCTTTGGGTGTAAATGGATATCCAAAAGGGAGAATTATCGAAATATTTGGGCCAGAATCTTCTGGTAAAACTACTTTGACTTTACACGCTATTGCTGAAGCACAAAAGGCTGGGGGAATTGCAGCTTTTATTGATGCAGAACATGCTTTTGATAGAAATTATGCTGAAAAATTGGGGGTTGACATCGAAAATCTGATTATTTCACAACCAGATAACGGAGAACAAGCATTAGAAATTGCTGAGAATTTGATTCGTTCCGGAGCTATTGATATTGTTGTTATTGACTCGGTTGCTGCTTTGACTCCAAAAAGCGAAATTGAAGGCGAAATGGGAGATTCTAAAATGGGTCTTCACGCACGTTTAATGTCTCAGGCTTTGAGAAAATTGACTGGAACGATTAGCAAAACAAATTGTACGGTATTTTTTATCAACCAATTAAGAGAGAAAATTGGAGTAATGTTTGGAAATCCTGAAACTACTACTGGAGGTAATGCCTTGAAGTTTTACGCTTCGGTACGTCTAGATATTCGTCGTTCAACACAGATTAAAGATGGTGAAAACGTAATTGGAAACAGAACCAAAGTTAAAATCGTAAAAAACAAAGTGGCTCCGCCTTTTAAAGTTGCTGAATTTGATATTATGTACGGTGAAGGTGTTTCGAAAACAGGTGAAATATTGGATCTTGCCGTTGAATTTGAGATCATCAAAAAATCAGGTTCTTGGTTTAGCTATGGTGAAACAAAATTAGGACAAGGTCGTGATGCTGTTAAATCATTGATTAAAGACAATCCGGAATTGGCAGATGAACTGGAAGTGAAAATTAAGGCTCAGATTAAAGAATTAGCTGACGCTTAAAAACAAAAAGTCCGTAATTTGAATTGCCCCTAAATAGTGTATAACTTTTTGGGGGCAATTTTATTATAAACTAGTACCTTTTAGAACAAAACAATTCATTTTTCTTTCAAAGCATCTTTAGCTTGAAACGCAATCAATTCATTATATATTAAATCGCGAACCTTTTCACGTAAATCCTTTCTGTCAATGGGTTCTCCGGTCGGAGTAACTGTTTCAACGGGTGGTAACATTTTTGCACGCATTAATCCGGGACTGCCGCTGTAAAAAGTGTAGGATAATCTCTTTTTATTATCTGGGAAAATTAATGGCACAATTGGTAAATGATGTTCTGATGCTAAACGAAAAGCTCCATCTTTGAACGTATCTAATATAATAGACTCATCATGCGGAACACCGCCTTCTGGAAAAATACAAATACTTAAACCTCGATCTATTCTTTTCTGAGCCTGATCAAAAACTTTCATTCTACTTTTAGCACAACTTCTGTCAACCAGAATACTTGTCCTTTTATAGAAAAAACCAAACAATGGAATTTTTGCCAATGACATTTTTCCAACAAAAACAAAAGGGTTTTCAACCACAGCAAGCATCAACATAATATCGGTCATTGATGAATGATTGGCTACGAACATGTAGCTTTTTTTTCGATCTAATTTCTGAAGTTTTTCAACTTTGTAATAAAAACCCATCCCAAAAAGAACACATTTGGCCCAAATTCGGGACATTTTAAAAAAATAAGGATAACCGCTTTCGGTCAATATTGAAGCCACCAAAAAAGGAAGCATTATCAAGATTGGTATGAGCATTACTACATAAAACCAAACTCTCCAAACAGACCACAATATTTTTTTTATACTTTTCATGTGTTTTTAATAATTGATTTTAAAATGTCACATGTAATTCGCATGTCATCATCCTTTTTTACGACAAAATTTAATATTATGTTCTTTTTATGCTGCCAAAAATAGGCAAACTTGTGGAAAATTTGACAAAAGAATTAACTTTGCGAAAAAATAATATACTTCATCATAATCATACGTGATTTAAAAAAATAAAAATGGCAAAAATACTAACAGGCGTACAAAGTACAGGTACTCCACATTTGGGGAACTTATTGGGCGCAATTATTCCAGCAATCGAACTATCTAATAAACCAGAAAACGAATCCTTTCTTTTCATAGCCGATTTGCACTCTATTACACAAATCAAAAATGGCGAAGAATTAAGAGCCAACACGTATAGTACTGCTGCTGCTTGGTTAGCATGCGGTTTGGACATAAACAAAGTGATTTTTTACCGTCAGTCTGATGTTGCGCAAACTGCTGAATTGACTTGGTATTTGAGCTGCTTTTTTCCGTTCCAACGTTTGACATTGGCACATTCTTTCAAAGACAAATCGGATCGTTTGGAAGATGTTAATGCTGGTTTGTTTACGTATCCAATGCTGATGGCTGCTGATATTTTATTGTATGATGCAGAATTTGTTCCTGTTGGAAAAGATCAATTGCAACATTTAGAAATTACTCGTGATGTTGCCTCTCGTTTCAACCATCAAATGGGAGAAACTTTTGTTATTCCAGAAGCTAAAATTCAGGAAAACAGCATGCTGATTCCGGGAACAAATGGTGGAAAAATGAGTAAATCTGCTAATAATTTCATCAATATATTTTTGGATGATAAAGCGTTACGCAAACAAATCATGAGTATCGAAACCGACAGTACTCCACTTGAAGAACCTAAGAATCCGGATACTTGTAATTGCTTTACGCTTTACAAATTGTTGGCAAATGAAGAGCAAATCGAAGCAATGAGAGCAAATTATTTAGGCGGAAATTATGGTTATGGTCACGCCAAACAAGCTTTGTTTGAATTAATTTTAGAAAAATTCAAAACCGAAAGAGAAAAGTACAACTACTACATTAATAATCTTCCAGAAGTGGATGCTTTATTGAAAAAAGGAGCAGCAAAAGCAGGAGTTATTGCTGATGGTGTTTTAGCAAGAGTAAGAGAGAAATTAGGCTTTGAGGTTTAGGTAGTTCTCTAAGACTCTGAGAATACTCAAAACGGTGCAAACAATTTTATTAGCCCACGATTAAAATCGTGGGCTATTTTATTTACAGAAAACTTCACATTCAAGTTTTTTACATCAAATCGAGACAAGTTATTTCTTTTTTGGTGGAATATTATGATCTTTTAAGAAGAATGCAGTAAAGAAATTATTTTTTTAATAAATAAAACAAAATTTAAAATTGATTTTGATTGATTAAATTTAATAATACACGCCTAAAAACAGTATTTATAACAATAACTTAATTTCTCGTTAAACAGGGCAGTATTATACCAATAAATTTTTAGAATAACAATCGAGAGGTTATCTTTGCACAAAAAATTGACAAATAATTTCTATTTGTGAAAAACACTAAAAAGATGACAGAAAATCAGGAAACATTTATATTCGATTTTGACAGTACTTTTATTAAAGTTGAGGCACTAGATGTATTATGCGAAGTAATTTACCAAAATAGTGCAGCTGGAGAACAAATATTAAGCGAAATCCAAAGGTTAACAGACCTTGGGATGGAAGGAAAATTGTCTCTAAAAGAATCATTGACTAAAAGAATTCAATTATTACAAGCCAATAGAGACCATATTGGAAGTGTAATTGAAGAATTAAAAAAGAAAGTAACTGCTTCTGTAATTAGAAACAGAACTTTTTTTAAACAACATTCTGATAATATTTATATCATTTCGAATGGTTTTAAAGAAATCATCATTCCTATCGTTTCAGAATACGGAATCAAACCAGAGAACGTTTTGGCCAATACTTTCAAATTTGACCATGATGGTAAAATAATCGGTTTTGATGAAAAAGACGAATTGTGCGAAAACCAAGGAAAAGTAAAAAAAATCAAATCATTAGCCCTAAAAGGCGAAGCAATAATGATTGGAGATGGTTATACTGATTATGAAACTCTTGAAGGTGGAGCTGTTAGCAAATTCTTTGCTTTTACAGAAAATGTAAGCCGTAAAATTGTGGTTGACAAAGCCGATCAAGTAGCACCATCATTGGATGAAATCCTTTATGAACTATCCTATAAAGCATCTGTTTCTTATCCAAAAAATAGAATTAAAGTTTTATTATTAGAAAATATTCATCCAGACGCTGTTACTATTTTTGAACACGAAGGATATTCAGTAGAAACGATGAAAGGTTCTTTGAATGAGGATGAATTAATAGAAAAGATAAAAGACGTTTCGATTTTAGGTATCCGTTCTAAAACGCATGTTACTGCAAAAGTTTTGGAACATGCCAAAAAATTACATGCTGTAGGAACGTTCTGTATTGGAACAAACCAAGTTGACTTAACAGCTTGTAGCTTGAAGGGTATTTCGGTTTTCAATGCACCTTATAGCAATACCAGATCAGTTGTAGAATTGGCTTTGGGACAAATTATTATGTTAGTTCGTAATACTTTTGAAAAAAGCAAATTAATGCACCAAGGAATTTGGGACAAATCTGCTACAAATAGCGTTGAAATTCGTGGTAAAAAATTAGGTTTGGTAGGATACGGAAGTATCGGATCACAACTTTCTATTGTTGCCGAAGCATTGGGTATGAAAGTATTTTTCTATGATGCTGTTGACAGATTAGCTCTTGGAAATGCTAAAAAATGTTCTTCATTAAAAGAATTACTATCTCTTTCTGATGTAGTTTCATTACACGTTGATGGTCGCCCAAGCAATAAAAATTTAATTGATGCTGCAGCTTTTGAATACATGAAACCTGGTGTTATCTTTTTAAATCTTTCAAGAGGTCATGTTGTTGATATCCCAGCTTTGGTAGCCAACTTAAAAAGTGGCAAAATACACGGCGCGGCAGTCGATGTTTTCCCTGAAGAACCAAAGAACAACGACGAACCTTTTGTTTCTGAATTAATCGGAATGAAAAATGTAATATTGACGCCTCACATCGGTGGAAGTACTGAAGAAGCGCAAGAAGACATCGGACATTATGTTGCCAACAAAATCATCAATTACATCAATACCGGAACGACTTACGGAAGTGTAAACCTTCCTGAAATTCAGTTACCAGAGCTTCAAAGTGCACACAGAATCATGCACATTCATGAAAATGTAAAAGGTATTTTGGCTCAGATTAACAATATCCTTTTAGAATATGACAACAATATTTTGGGTCAATATCTAAAAACGAATGAAACGTTGGGTTATGTAATTACCGATATCGATAATTTCCACAATCCTGATTTGGAGAAAAAATTAAAAGAGATTCCAAATACCATTCGATATAGAATTCTATATTAAATAATTTTAAATTTCAGGTTTTAGAATTCAGATTTCAACGAATTTTAAAACCTGAAATTTTATATATAAAATCACCAAAATGAACCTTCAAAATCTTGAAAAGCAATTAGATGGAAAGTTATTGTACGATCAAACTATTCGTACACTATATGCCACTGATGCAAGTGCTTACAAAGAAATGCCTTTGGCAGTAGCCATTCCAAAAACTAAAGAAGATATTCAAAAAATTATTGCTTTTGCAAGAGAAAACAAAAGTAGTGTAATTCCGCGTGCGGCAGGAACATCACTTGCCGGACAAGTTGTAGGAAATGGAATTGTGGTTGATATTTCACAAGAATTCACCAAGATTCTTTCGGTTGATCCTATTGAAAAATCGGCTTGGGTAGAACCAGGGGTGATTCGTGATGAATTGAATATCCATTTAAAACAGTACAAATTATTTTTCGGACCAGAAACCTCAACCAGTAACCGTTGTATGATTGGTGGAATGGTCGGAAACAATGCCTGCGGTGCGAGATCGGTTATTTATGGTTCAACCCGTGAACATTTATTGGAAATTAAAGGGTTTTTAGCCGATGGAAATGAAGTGACATTTGGCGAATTAACTAATGCCGAATTTGAAGACAAATGCAACGGAATAAATGTTGTTAGTCCTTTGGAACAAAACATTTATTTGCAAGCCAAAGAATTATTGGGTTCAGCATCAAACAGAGCTTTATTTGACGAAAATTATCCAAAGAAATCTATTCCAAGAAGAAATACAG
>NZ_DATIDY010000085.1:0-3338 GCF_035456085.1 Flavobacterium sp. | reverse complement strand
CATTTTGAAAGTTTTATTGAACACAGTATTATTGATGGAAGATTTAATAATGCAAGTGAAGTTGTTAGAGCTGGACTTCGTCTTTTAGAGGATGAGGAAAATAAAATAATTGCGCTGAGAAAGGCGATTAATGAAGGAATTGAAAGTGGTCGCGCAACAGACTTCGATCCGAAAAAACATCTTGCAATCTTAAGAGCCAAGAAAAAATAATGGCTAAATATTACTTCACTAATAAAGCCGTTGAGGACTTATCTGAAATTTGGGATTATACAATCGAAACTTGGTCTGAAATGCAAGCTGAAAAGTATTATGATTTACTTTTGGCATCATGTGATGATTTAGCAAATAATCCAGAACTTGGTAAAAACTATGATATAGTAACGAAAGGAATATTAGGTTTTAAATCAGGTGAACATATTATCTTCTACTCCATTATATCAAAGAACGAAATAGAAATCGCAAGAATTCTTCATGGAATGATGGATTTAAAAAGCAGACTATAAGGAACCTCACATTACAGCTACTAAAGCGGATTTGGGCAATTGGCTTAATGGAAAGATGGTTTTGTATTTGTTATGATTTGGCAAATCCGAAGAATCGGCTTAATTTAGTCTCAAACCCGCTGTAATGCCAAGACGTTGCCAGTAATTTCGCTTAAAAATTCGTGTAAATAAGAAACAAATATATAATGACTAAAATATCAAAATTCCTTTTATTTATTCCATTAATTTCATTCGGTCAAGAAAAAAGCGAAACTAAATCCGAATATCCAAATTATGTTGGAGACATCGAATTTAATTCTGAAATTGACAATAAAGATTTTGAGATATGCAATTTAAAACATATTTATCAATACTTCAATAATTCTGGCGCTTTAGAATATGAAGGAGAAAAATTGGCTATTGAAAAAGAGTTTGCTGAAAAATATAAATCAGAAATCATTAAAAATGAAACAGGGTTAATTAGAATTAATTTTGTTGTTAACTGCAAAGGAAAAACAGATCGATTTCGTTTGATTTCTATGGGCGAAAATTATGAAGAAAAAGTTTTTAATAAATCAATAACAGAACAACTTATGAGTATAACAAAAAACTTAAAAGGTTGGAAAGGGAAAAAATACAAAGAAAAAGAAATTGATTATTACCAATACTTGATTTTTAAAATTGAAAATGGACAATTAAAAGAAATATTACCTTGAAAAATTTAGCTTACTTTTTTTTACTCTGTCCGATTTATTTATTTTCTCAACCAAATTGTAATGCTTATTTGTACAAAGGTGATACTTTACAATATAAAGCTTGTATTGAAGCTGAAAAAACTGAAAAGCTTTATCAATTTCAAAGAGAGTTTCAAGAAATTCTTGATAACGCAATTAAAATTTGTCCAAATTTCGCGTATGCTTATAGAGAGAAATCAACAGCCTATTTAAAAAGTGGAGATTTTTTAACTTGGAAAAAATTAATAGACAAAGCAGTTGATTTAGATTACGGCCTAAATTTAGGTTATCGTGCTTGGTGTCGCTATCAATTTTTTCGAGATTATAAGGGAGCAATTAAAGACATTGAAAAACTTGATAGTTTGGCAAATTATAATATTGGATATTCAATAAATGGAGATTATCATTTGAATATCACAAAAGGCATTTGTTATAGTGCAATAAATAAAAAGAAAAAAGCAATCAAAATATTCAACGGACAATTAGAAACAAAAGATTATTCGCCTGGATTATATGATTATTATCAATTAGGCGTAACTTACTATGAAATTAAAGATTATACAAATGCTCTAATATCATTTGAAAAACAAAGTAAAATAAATGAGTTTGCGGACAATTCCTATTATAAATGCAAGGTTTACAAAATCTTAAAAAACCAAAAACAATATAAAAAGTATAAAGAAATGGCGTTGAAATTGTATGCAGAAAATAAAAAAATGTTCGACCCTTATACTCGGCATTTTAATAGTGTTTATTATGAAACAATTAAAAATGAATAAAAACTACTGGTAACAGCCACTATAACGGATTTGGGCATTTGGTTTAATGGAAAGTTGGTCTTGTAGTTGGAATGATTTGGCAAATCCGAAGAATGGGCTTAATTTAATCCCAAACCCGCTGTAGTACCAAGACGTTGGCGGTCAGCTGAATCCGAACTTACGTAGAAAAAAAATTTGAAGAATTAATTTTGTAATGCAGGAAAATTTGAAAAAATGTGCATAAAAATTGGAACGTAAAAGTTAGAACTTTAGATTGAGGGCTTAGTGAAATTATCCTTTTTATTTGTAGTTTCGCCAAGCAGAAAAACTCAGCTACAAAATACCAAACATTAACAAGCATTGGAACACAATATAACATTTAATTAAAATAGTCAATTAGGATTAAATAGATTGAAAAAACACATAAAATATCTGATTTCACTCTTTCTAGTTTTTGGACTGGTGGCTAATGATTGCACTTTATATTCTCAATCAAATTCAGCAGATTATTATCAATTCTCGAACGTAATTCTCAGAACAGAATTAAATACGAGGGGTGCCGAATTATACGTCTTCGATCAGGTAAATTCATTTAAGAATACTACTTTTCCAATTCTCTTTTCATACCTTCAATTTAAAGATTTTTTTGGTCTTCAAGTTAAGGTACTTTTAAAAACTCAAACGCTACTTTATCAAGAAGTAAGTTCAATTATGTCTTATAACATATTTATAAATGAGTTGATTACTTCAAAAAACTCATGTAAAAGTTTATACATAGCTTAAAAATAATTTTTAAGCATTTATGCAATTCAAAGCATAAGAATATAAAAAAGTGTATAATCCTTTATCATTTACAAAATGTATAATAACAAAACACGTTTAGAGAAATCTAAACGACCTCTTCTTTGGATAAAAAGAAAAATTATTCTAATTATTACAGCATTTATGGTTGGAATGTCAAACGGTCTAAACGAGGGAGACACAATGCTCAATGGAAATCAAAATCATACGGAACAACAAGATAAAAAAGATTGATTTTGATACATAGAAACAAGTTGCATAGCACGCATAAAAATATTGCTTTATGATTGTAATTTCGGCTAAAAACAACCGAACCGCTAACAGCTACTACAACGGATTTGGGCAATAGGCTTAATGGAAAGTTGGTTTTGTATTTGGAAGATTTGGCAAATCCGAAGAATGGGCTTAATTTAGTCCCAAACCCGCTGTATTACCAAGACGTTAGACCCAATTATAAAATAACAACATAATGACAATTAAAAACATATTAGTAACACTTCTTCTGACAATTTCTAACCTAACAACTTTTGCTCAAGACAAAATAACTACAGACCTAAAAACTT
>NZ_DATIDY010000084.1:0-6728 GCF_035456085.1 Flavobacterium sp. | reverse complement strand
CAAGCATTAACTGCTTTGCAAGATGGATTGAAATAATTTCATAGTTTTAAGTTACTGAGATTCTAAGTTTCTAAGTTTTGTTAAAGCTAAGCATCTTAGAATCTTAGTTGCTTTAAAAAGAGTTCGAGTTACCGCGATACTAAGTTTTTTAAAGACTTAGTGTCTTAGTAACTTAGTGTTTTTAGAATCTTTTAAAAAAATATATAATGAAAAAAGGTATCTTATTTCTTTTTTTGATGGCAGGAATATTGGTAAACGCCAATGTCAAAATGCCGCTGTTGTTCTCTGACGGAATGGTTTTGCAACGCAACAAAACGATTCCAGTTTGGGGCTGGGCAGATCCGAACGAAAAAGTTGAGGTGCGCTTCAACAAACAAATCAAAACCATTCAAGCCGATAAAAATGGAAAATGGATGATTGGTTTAAATGCTGAAAAAGCAGGAGGCCCATTTGAATTAACCATTACAGGAAAAAATAAAATCGTCATAAAAAATGTTTTGGTTGGTGAAGTTTGGATTTGCAGCGGTCAATCCAACATGGAATTTCAGATGTATAAAACGATGGATTCCAAAAAAGAAATGGCGGATTCCGATTATCCGATGATTCGCCAGTTTTTAGTAGCTCAGGACTTAAGCGGATCTCCGAAAGCAGATTTAAAAGCTGGAAAATGGGCAGTTTCCAATCAGGAAAACATTCGTGATTTTACAGCGGCAGGTTTCTTTTTTGCTAAAAAATTATATGCCGAATTAAAAATCCCAATTGGTATTATCAATACTTCATGGGGCGGAACTTGTGTCGAAACCTGGACAAGTCGTGAAGCTTTCGAGAAAAGTGACGAATTCAAAGATATGATTGCCAAGGTTCCTTCAGTAGATATGGACGCTATTTTTGAAAAGTATAAAAAATCACTTTTAGATAATATCAGTAAAATACAGGGTTTTGATGTGCATCTCACAAATGAAGATCAGTTTAAGGAATTTGATTTTTACGACAAAAATTGGCCAGAAATTAAAGTCCCTTCTCTTTGGGAAAACCAACAAATAGGGAATATTGATGGAATAGTTTGGATGAGAAAAACGATCATTTTGACGGCTGAACAAGCCAAAAAAGAAGCCACGCTGTATTTATCTAAAATCGATGATGAAGACCAAACATATGTAAACGGAGTGCAAGTAGGAACTAATAATCTTTGGGACAAACAAAGAGTTTACAAAATTCCGGCAAATGTTTTAAAAGAAGGAACAAACATTATTGCAGTAAGAATTACAGATTACAGTGGTGGCGGTGGAATTTACGGCGATCCAGCTGATCTAAAAATTGATTTTAAAGATTCAAATTTGTCTCTTGAAGGACTTTGGAAATTCAATGTGGTCCAGGTTAAAATGTCAGTTTCACCAAACAGTTACCCTTCGTTGTTGTATAACGCCATGATAAATCCATTGATTCCGTATGCTTTTCAAGGCGTTTTATGGTATCAGGGCGAAGCCAATGTTACTCGTGCAGCTCAATACAAAAAAGCTTTCCCTTTGATGATCACCGATTGGAGAACCAAATGGAATCAGGGCAACTTCCCATTCTATTTTGTACAATTATCAACCTTTGATGAGTTTGGTGGAAATAGTGCCAAAGGAAGTCGTTGGGCTGAACTTCGCGAAGCACAAACGGAAACACTCAAATTGCCAAACACAGGTATGGTCGTATCAACAGATATTGGAAACGCCAAAGACATTCATCCAACGAACAAACAAGATATCGGTAAACGTTTTGCTTCTATCGCGTTGAATGATGTATATGGCAAAAAACAAATTTGTAGCGGACCAATGTTCGAATCGATGGAAATTAAAGGAAACCAAATCATACTTTCATTTGCATCAATCGGAACTGGTTTATCAACTTCTGATAAAAATGGAATATTAAAAGGTTTTGAAATCGCAGGAGCAGACAAAGTTTTTTACCCAGCTCAAGCCATTATCAAAGAAAACAAAGTAATTGTTTCCAGTGAAAAAGTGTCAACACCAGTAGCTGTACATTATGGTTGGGCAGATGATGATACTGAGATCAATCTTTTCAACAAAGAAAACTTCCCAGCATCGCCTTTCAGAACTGATAACTGGGAAATGGTGACCGCCAGAGAAAAGTATAACGTTAGTAAGTAACGAAATTTGGTAAAATAGTAATTCAATTCAATAGGTTTTACACCCAGTTTGTCATTCCGTAGGAATCTCAAGTTAGTTGTTTATGTTGTGTGAGATTCCTACGGAATAACAATATTGTGTAAAAAATATGTTTGGCATTTTAGGAAAATAAGCAATTCCAATAACCAATAATTATTAATAAAAATTTTTTGAAAGAAGTAATTATGAAAAAGTTAATCTTGTTTTCTATATTTTCAATGTCGCTTGCAATCCATGCTCAACAACAAAAAAGCAACACTGAGAATTATAGCAATCCAATATTTGCAGGAGATTACCCAGACCCTTCAATAATAAGAGATGGAGAAGATTACTATATTGTCCATTCATCTTTCAATTATTATCCGGGTTTACTCATTTGGACTTCCAAAGATTTAGTCAATTGGAAACCTGTTACTCATGCCCTCAAAAAAAGCGTTGGTTCTGTTTGGGCTCCGGATTTGGTCAAATACAACAACAAATTTTACATTTATTTTCCTGCCAACGAAACCAATTATGTCGTTTGGGCAGATGCTATAAATGGCCCTTGGAGCGATCCAATAGATTTAAAAGTCGGCAATATTGACCCAGGACATTTTGTTGATGAAAAAGGGAACAGATTCCTTTATTTCAGTAACGGCGGTTATGTGCCAATATCCAAAGATGGATTGTCAGTTATTGGTGAGTTAAAGCATAGTTATGACGGTTGGAAAATCCCAACTGACTGGTCAATCGAGTGTTTCTGTATGGAAGGGCCAAAAGTCTTAAAGTACAAAGATTACTATTATCTCACAGTTGCCGAAGGTGGTACAGCAGGTCCAGCCACAAGTCACATGGTCATTTCAGCTCGTTCTAAATCTCCTTTAGGACCTTGGGAAAACTCTCCAAATAACCCAATTATCCGAACCAATGACAGCTCCGAAAAATGGTGGTCAAAAGGCCATGCCACAATAATTGATGACGTCAAAGGTAATTGGTGGATGGTTTTTCATGGTTATGAAAACGGTTACTATAACATGGGCCGTCAAACCCTTTTGCAACCTGTAGAATGGACTGCTGATGGTTGGTTTAAAATCAAAGACAAAACTAAAACCGATGGCGTCTTAAAAAAGCCAGCAGGTAAATTTGTCAAAAGCAATTTCTCGCTTTCCGATACTTTTTCGAGTACCGAACTGCAGCCACAATGGCAGTTTTTTAATGAGTATGATGCCAACAGAATTCAATTTTCCCCAAACGGATTAACCATTAAAGGAAAAGGGAAGGGTATTGGCGAAAGCTCTCCTTTGTTGTGTACTCCTTCGGATCATTCGTATACCGCGCAGGTTGAGGTCGAAATCGAAGGCAATGCATCGGCGGGACTTATTCTTTTTTATGACAGCAAATTGTACACCGGTATTGCTGCCGACAGCCAAAATATTGACGCGATACTTAGATCTTGGCAGTTTCCAACTCAAAAGGGAGTAAATAAAAAGCATTTGTTTCTTCGCTTAGAAAAGAAAGAACAACTCGTAAATATGTTTTATAGTATCGATGGTAAAGATTGGTCAAAAATCGAAAATTCAGCCGAAGTTTCCTCATTCAATCATAATGCACTAAGCGGATTTATGAGTTTAAAATTGGGGCTTTCTTCAGTTGGCGAAGGTCAGGTTACTTTTAAAAATTTTGTGTATCTTCCGAAATAAAAAAAGGATAAATGCATAAGTTTCAAGGCAAATATCGTGTGGAAACTACCAGAGCAAAATGGTGGGATTACAACAATGAGGGAAGTTATTTTATCACAATTTGTACCAAGAACAGTGAATATTTATTTGGTCATGTAAAAGATGGTGAAATGATTTTAAATGAATATGGCAAAATTGTTTCTGATTGCTGGTTCGATTTACCCAATCATTATTCTAATATTGTTTTAGGCGCATTTCAGATAATGCCTAATCATATTCATTGTATTGTAGGCGTAGATAATTCCAAAATAATTGATACGGTAGAGACGGGTTTGAAACCCGTCTGTACGAAATCCGTCTGTACGCATGATGGGGATGGTAAGGATGAGATTTCAAATATTACGGTAGAGACGGGTTTGAAACCCGTCTGTACCAAACCCGTCTGTACTGTGGATGATAATTCAAATAAGGTTCACGGAGTATTTGAATTTATTCGGGCATTAAAATCATTTTCATCCAGAAGGATTAATGAAAGGAGAAATTCGAAAGGAGTTTCTAATTGGCAAGAAAGATTTCACGATCATATAATCAGAAATGAATCTGAATATTATAGAATAGAAAATTATATTATAAATAATCCAAAAAAATGGGATGAGGATTGTTTTTTTAAATAGGTGCCACGTAGAGACGGGTTTAAAACCCGTCTGTACTGGAAATGTGTTGATGATTCGTGTTTCGAATTATATGTAATGAAATTGCGTGTAGAGACGGGTTTGAAACCCGTCTGTACGAAACCCGTCTGTACTGAAATTCGTCGGTGCTGTACAATCCGTATAATCAATAGATAATACAATAGAAATTGTTTTGAATAAATCATATTATGAAAAAGTTATATGTAGTTTTCGTCATTTCCCTTTTTTATGGGAAAATATTAGCACAATCCAATCATGTTTTATGGTACAATCAACCCGCAGAATTCTTTGAAGAAACCCTAGTTTTAGGAAATGGAAAAATGGGAGCCACCGTTTTTGGCGGAGTAGAGTCAGATAAAATCTATCTGAATGATATTACGCTTTGGTCAGGAGAGCCCGTGTATCCTCTTATGAATATGGAAGCGCATAAAAACTTACCTGCAATTCGTGATGCATTTAATAAAGAAGATTATAAGTTAGCGGAGGAATTAAATAAAAAAATTCAGGGAAAAAATTCCGAATCGTATGCACCTCTTGGGACATTAGAAATAAATAATCATCATGATGGAAAAGTTTCTAATTACCATAGAGAATTAGATATCTCAAATGCAACTTCCAAAGTCAGTTATGAAATTGATGGCGTAAAATATACCCGTGAATATTTTGTTTCTGCTCCAGATCAGATAATGGTAATTAAATTAACCAGTAGTAAAAAAGGAGCTTTAAATTTTGATGTGCAATACAGTAGTTTGTTAGAGTCAAATGTTGAATTAAAAAAAAATATTCTTACTCTGAATGGACGAGCTCCAATGCATGAAAATCCCGGATATCATAAAGTTATAGAGTGCTATCTCCCAGTATTTCCCACAGAAGCACAAAAGGCGGAGATGAAAAAAGCAGCTTTAAAAGAAAAAAGTATTATTAGAGGAACACGTTTTACTTCTTTATTAAAAATTAAAAATACTGATGGAACAATTGTTACTACAAATAGTACTTTAGGTCTAAAAAATGGTACGGAAGCTATAATTTATGTGTCTGTAGCTACCAGTTTTAAGGGATTTGAAGTAAATCCATCAGTGGATGGAGTTGCTGAGCCTATTGCGAAAAGTAATTTAAACAAAGCTTTTTCAAAATCATTTGATAAATTAAAACAATCACATATTGTCGATTATCAAAAATTTTATAATCGAGTTACTTTAGATTTAGGCAAAACCACCGCTCTGGATTTGCCTACAGATGAGCGTTTATTGCGTTATGCTGATGGTAATGAAGATAAAAATCTAGAGGTGTTATACTTCAATTTTGGTCGTTATTTGCTTATCAGTTCCTCAAGAACATTGGGAGTACCTGCTAATTTACAAGGGCTTTGGAATCCATATCTAAATCCACCTTGGAGTAGTAATTATACGATGAATATTAATCTGGAAGAAAATTATTGGCTTGCCGAAAATACCAATCTTTCCGAAATGCATCAGCCACTTTTAGGCTTTATCAAAAATCTTTCAGTTACTGGAAAAGTTACAGCTAAGACTTTTTATGGCGTTAACGATGGTTGGGCGGCAGCACACAATTCAGATATTTGGGCAATGAGTAATCCGGTGGGACAATTCGGAAAAGAAGATCCTATGTGGGCATGTTGGCCAATGGCTGGCGCTTGGCTTAGTACTCACATTTGGGAACATTACATTTTCACCCAAGACGAAAAATACTTGAAAGAGGAAGGCTATCCATTAATGAAAGGCGCGGCCGAATTTTGTATGGGTTGGCTTGTAGAAGATAAAAATGGAAATTTAATTACAGCACCATCGACTTCGCCTGAAAATCAATATAAACTGGCAGATGGTTTCGTTGGTGCAACTTTATATGGCGGAACAGCCGATTTAGCAATGATTAGAGAATGTTTTGATAAAACAATCAAAGCAGCTAAGATTTTAAATATTGATGCAGATTTTGTAAAAAAGATGGAAGCAGATTTAGCTAATTTACATCCGTATCAAATTGGTAAAAAAGGAAACTTACAGGAATGGTATTACGATTGGGACGATAATGATCCAAAACATAGACATCAATCGCAATTGTTTGGACTTTTTCCTGGAGATCATATTTCACCTTCAAAAACTCCTGAATTGGCTAATGCTGCTAAAAAAACATTAGAAATAAAAGGAGACGAAACTACAGGTTGGTCAAAAGGTTGGAGAATCAAT
>NZ_DATIDY010000083.1:0-27024 GCF_035456085.1 Flavobacterium sp. | reverse complement strand
TAATGGTGATTTCTTGCTTAATGTGAGAAATGGGGAAGGCAGAGAAATTAGTTTTTCGATAAATGAGATTCAAAAGGCTAATGTGAAAATCTATGACAAATCGCATAATGTGATCTATGATGAAACGATAACGGGTAAAGGCGGTGTTATTAGAACCTACAGTCTTGAGGATTTTCCTGAAGGGGTTTACTTTTTGGAAGTGGAAACAAGCCTAAAGAAAGTGACTCATGAGATTGTGGTTGCCGATAAAATCACTTTATCGAGAAAGGCAGTGGCTGAAGTGTACAAAGGCGATTTGAAGATTAAAAATCAAAATGTAGCGGCAACAAATTAATTGTTTTTTGGTTAAGACAACTTAGTAGATGTGAAGAAAACAGCTCCAAATGGGCTGTTTTTTTTTGTTTTAGGATATAAGGACTAGTCACACTTACTTTTTATAACTAGGCGGGTTTTAAAATGGTAAATTACTTTAAGAATCTTTTTGAAACGTGAAGCTGCATGAGGGATGGGAATGGCATCCTTTTGTTTTGCTTCTTTAGCAAAATAAAAGATATAATGGACAGCCCGACCTCGTTGCTGTTCAAATAATATTATTTTAATACAAATAATATGCAACGAGGGCATGCCCAAAATATTTTATTTCAATAAAGGTTTTATGGCTTGAATAGTAGTAGTATGATAGCCGGTTTTTGCTTTTTCATAGATTCTTTTAGCCCAAGTTTTCCCTTCAGGTGTTTTGATCATTTGTTTATAGAGTGGCAACAATGAACCTGTTCGACTATATGAAGTCAAGAATTGTTCTATAGATGGATAAGCTTTTTTGTATTTATGTTGTATTGCTTGAATAAACCATTGGCGTTGGACAACGAAATTTCCACTATTGGTGAAATTAAATTCTTTGTCAATTTCTGCCATTTCTTTTGGAGTTATATCATTTGGCAAATAATCAATAAAATGTTGCTTTTCATTGGTTGATTTTATCTTTTGATTTAATCCTTTAACTCCGATTTTTTTCCACGTTTTTTGGATGTTATCAATAGAGTTGAAATCTTCTGAAATAGGGATAATGATATTATTTGGAGTTCCTGTTTTGTAAATCCAATCATTCAGTTTTATTTTATCAGCTAAGACTTTGTCGCCATTGATTAGATTTTTATTAAAATATTCTACAAAATCTTCTGTGGTTATAGATTGAAAGGCATGAGCTTTGAAATAGTCAGTTAGGAATTTATCAAATTTCTCACGACCGACAGCGGCTTCAACAGTTTGTAAAAATGCATATCCTTTTTCATACGGAATATCACTTAGTCCCTCATCTGGATTTCTGCCTGATGTATCTACTTTTAGTCGTGAATCAGGACTATTATTTCCTATTTCATCCAAATTGACTTTTAATGCTTTTCGGCTTAATACATCTTGCATTTTGGCTTCTTTAACTCCGAATACTTTTTCACCAATACGGTGTTCGACATAGGTTGTAAATCCTTCATTTAGCCAAATATCATCCCAAGTAGCGTTGGTTACTAAATTTCCACTCCAGCTATGCCCTAATTCGTGCGCTAATAAACTTGTTAGCGAACGGTCACCAGCTAAAACTGTTGGTGTAAGGAACGTGAGATTTGGATTTTCCATTCCGCCATAAGGAAAACTTGGTGGCAAAACGATGACATCATAACGTCCCCATTGGTAAGGGCCAAATAATTTTTCTGCAGCGTTTACCATTTTTCCTAATTCTTCAAACTCCCATTTTGCTTTATTAATTACAGTGTGTTCTGCATAAACACCAGTACGATTGTCAATTGGTTTAAACTCTATATCTCCAACGGCTATTGCCATTAAATATGATGGAATGGCTTTTTCTTGTCTAAAAGTATAAATGCCTGTTTTGTTTTTTTGTTGTGGGTTTGTAGCACTCATAACCGCCATTAAATCTTTTGGTACGGTAACTTTGGCATTATAAGTAAAACGGATTCCTGGTGAATCTTGGCAGGGAATCCAAGTGCGAGACCAAATACTTTCTCCTTGTGAAAACACGAATGGTTTCTTTTTGTCTGCTGTTTGTTCAGGTTTTAGCCATTGTAATGCTACACCATCTTTGGTTGTATTATAATAGATGTTGACTTTGGTAGTATTGGATTTTATTTTTATATGAAGTGGTTTTCCATGAAATTCAACTTCTTTCCCTAATTCAAACGTAGTTTCTTTTTCGTCATCTCCCAAAGTAACTTTGGTTATGTTTAAACTGTTTTCGTCAAAGATAATTTCGTCTCCTTTAGAATTATTTTCAATAATCCAAGAAGCTTTCCCTGAAATTGTTTGAGAATTAAAATCGACTTTGATATCTAAATCTAAATGCTTGGCAACCGCCTGGTTCGGTTTTGAAAAAGAATGAGAATCTTTTACAATTTCATGTTTAATTGTGGTTTCTTTTTTTTGACAAGCGGTGAAAACAATAATAATAATTAATAGTAGATTTATTTTTTTCATATAAATTTTATTTGCTTCTAAATTAAAAAGAAAAACCCGTTTTGAAATTTATTTCAAAACGGGTTTTATTATTAATACAACCAAGTTTATGCAAGCATAGTTACCGGGTTTTCAATGTATTGTTTCAATGTTTGTAAAAACTGAGCTCCTGTTGCTCCATCGATAGTACGGTGATCGCAAGCTAATGAGAGCATCATTGTGTTTCCAACAACGATTTGGCCGTTTTTTACAACTGGTTTCTCAACAATAGCTCCTACTGATAAAATAGCAGAATTTGGTTGGTTAATGATTGAGTTGAATTCAGTAATTCCAAACATTCCTAGGTTAGAAACGGTGAAAGTACTTCCTTCCATTTCTTGTGGTCCAAGCTTTTTGTTTTTGGCTCTACCTGCAAGATCTCTAACACTAGCACCAATTTGAGAAAGGCTCATTGCATCTGTGAATTTTAGAACTGGTACTACCAATCCGTCTTCAACAGCTACAGCAACACCAATATTTACATGGTGATTGATGGTAATAGCATCATCTTTCCATTGAGAGTTGATTTTTGGATGTTTTTTCAATGCTAATGCACAAGCTTTGATTACCATATCATTGAAAGATACTTTAGTGTCAGGAACAGTATTGATAACTGCTCTTGATTGCATTGCTTCATCCATTGTAACTTCGACTACAAGATTGTAGTGAGGCGCTGTGAATAATGATTCAGATAGACGTTTCGCAATGATTTTACGCATTTGCGAATTTTTGATTTCTTCAGTAAAAACTTCTCCAGCAGGTACAAATACTTTAGGAGCTTCGGCTTTAGGAGCTTCAGCAGCTTTAGGGCTTGTGCTTGGAGTTGCTGATGTTGCAGTTGGCGTAAAGTTTTCGACATCACTTTTCACGATACGTCCGTTTTCACCAGTTCCTTTTACTTGTGTTAATTGAATTCCTTTGTCGCTAGCTATTTTTTTAGCTAATGGAGAAGCTAAAATTCTTTTTCCATCGTTTACTGCATCCGTTACAGCTGGAGAATTTTCAGCTGCAGGAGTCTTAACTTCTTCTTTGGCTGCTGCTGTTGGAGCTGCTCCACCAACTTTATAGTTTTCAGCAATTCCGCTAATGTCTGTTCCTGCTGGTCCAATGATTGCTAAAAGGCTATCTACTGGTGCAGTACTTCCTTCTTGAATTCCAATGTATAATAAAGTACCTTCATTGAAAGATTCAAATTCCATTGTTGCTTTATCAGTTTCGATTTCAGCAAGGATATCGCCTTCAGCAACTGAATCTCCAACTTTTTTCAACCATGAAGCTACAGTTCCTTCCGTCATAGTATCACTTAAACGGGGCATTGTTACTACAACAACTCCTTTTGGCAAACTTGCTGCTGGTGCTGTTGTCGCAGGAGCTTCGGCTTTTGTTTCAGAAGTTACAGGCGCAGATTCTGCCGCAGCTGGCGCTGGTGCAGCTGCTGCTCCAGAAATTAATGCTGAAACATCTTCTCCTTCTTTTCCAATAATTGCTAGTAAAGAATCTACTGGTGCAGTTTCTCCTTCTGGTATTCCAATATATAATAGAGTTCCTTCGTTGAAAGACTCAAATTCCATAGTTGCTTTGTCAGTCTCAATTTCTGCTAAGATATCACCTTCGCTTACTTTGTCTCCAACTTTTTTAAGCCAAGCTGCTACCGTTCCTTCAGTCATAGTATCGCTCAAGCGAGGCATTGTTACAATTGTTGCCATAATTGATTTATAATTTATGAGGTGTGAATGGATAGTTTTCTTGTTCGTACACAACATCGTATAGTTGTTGAATTTCCGGATAAGGAGATTCTTCTGCGAATTGAACACATTCGTCAACAAGATCTTTTACTCTTTGGTCAATTACTTCAATTTCGGCTTCATTAGCGTATTTTTGATCTAGAATTACATCTAAAACTTGAGTAATTGGATCGATTTTTTTGTACTCTTCTACTTCATCCTTAGATCTGTATAATTGAGCGTCAGACATAGAGTGTCCTCTATAACGGTACGTTTTCATTTCTAAGAAAGTAGGACCATCACCACGTCTTGCTCTTTCAATTGCTTCAGTCATTGCTTCGGCAACTTTTACAGGATTCATTCCATCTACAGGCCCACATGGCATCTCGTATCCTAAACCAAGTTTCCAGATATCGGTATGATTTGCAGTTCTTTCAACAGAAGTTCCCATTGCATACCCATTGTTTTCAACGATGAAAACAACAGGAAGTTTCCATAGCATAGCCATGTTGAAAGCTTCATGTAAAGAACCTTGACGTGCTGCACCGTCACCAAAATAAGTCATGGTAACACCACCGGTTCCGTTGTATTTGTCTCCAAATGCTAAACCAGCTCCCAATGGAATTTGTCCACCTACAATTCCGTGTCCACCATAAAAACGGTGTTCTTTAGAAAAAATGTGCATTGAACCACCCATACCTTTAGAAGTTCCAGTTGCTTTTCCTAAAAGTTCGGCCATTACACGTCTTGGATCTACACCCATTCCAATTGGTTGAACGTGATTCCTGTAAGCAGTAATCATTTTATCTTTTGTCAAATCCATAGCGTGCAAAGCTCCTGCTAGTACAGCTTCTTGTCCATTATATAAGTGTAGAAAACCTCTAACTTTTTGTTGAATGTATAATGCCGCAAGTTTGTCTTCAAACTTTCTCCAAAATAGCATGTCTTCATACCACTTTAAATAAACTTCTTTTGTAACTTCTTTCATCTGAAATAATTCTTTTGCTTAAGTGTTATTGTTTTACAATTGTGACCTAGTAACGCAAAATAGTTTCCTTATCACAAATTTGCGCCCCGAAGAGTTCGGGATGCAAAAATAAGACATTCCTATTAAGAACTAAAAATTAAAAAGCTAAATTTTATTTTTTTTTTAAATAATGGGAAATGCTATTCTGAAAATTATATTAGTTTATAATAATTAGCTTTTTTGATTGGTATAAGCTTGTAAATAGGCCTTTGATTATTAGTAAATTGTAAATTTGCTTTTGTTTACTATTTTTTTATAGCATTTTTTTATCAAACATAAAAGGAAGCAAATTTTTTAAAGAGGCGGAATGATGTATTTCCCCCGTTTCCCCCATATAATAAATTTCTATAGGGCTGTTCTGACGAATTTCATATTCAGCTATAGATTGTCTGCAAGCTCCACAGGGAGGAACTGGTTCAGTTGTTATCTTGTTATCTGAATTAGCTGTGATTACCATTTTTAGGATCTTTGCTTTAGGATAAATTGTTCCAGCGTGAAATATAGCCACTCTTTCTGCACACAGACCTGAAGGATATGCTGCATTTTCTTGATTTGTTCCCAGTACTATTTCTCCATTGTCTAATAAAATAGCAACACCAACTTTGAAATTGGAATAGGGAGCATAGGCGTTTTGTCTAATTTCAATAGCTTTTTTTATTAGATTTTGATCTGTTTCCGGTATTTCATCAATGGAATCGAATACGTTAATTTTTGAGGTGATTGCTATTTCTTTCATTCGAGTACAGTTTTCTTAAATTTTCTATTTATTAAATAGTAAAATAATAACTTTTAGATTGGTCATTTAAAAACAAAAAATCCAAACTTCATATTTGAAATTGGATTTTTTCTATTTATTTATCAAAGTTTGCATTAGTAGTTTTCATATTTATCTCCAAAATTAAAAGATAAAGAGAAACGCAAAGTATTTTCTAATGGATTCTGTACTTTTGATGTTGAGAATAAGTAAGAAACATCTATTTTGATAGTGGTATACTTAAAGCCTGCACCAAGTGAGAAAAATTCTCTCGCCCCTTTATCTGGATTTTCATGAAAATATCCTGCGCGAAAAGAAAAAGCATCTTGGTAAACATATTCAGATCCTAATGAGTATGTGAACTCTTTTAATTCTTCGCTAAATCCTCCAGGTGCATCACCTAATGATTTAAACATACCGCTAAACCATCCTATATTATTATAATTATCATTGTTTTGCTGTTCTTCTTCGGGAGTTATAGTTCCATCACCATTTAAATCTGGATTTTGTGGAGTTGGAACTAATAGTTTGCTAACTTCTAGATTTACAGCAATTTTATTGTAGTCATCCAAGATAAAATCAAAACCTCCTCCAAGTTTCATATTTGCCGGCAAGAAGTTCCTATTAATATCATCATTGTCATAACTCATTTTTGGTCCCATATTCTGGAAATTAAATCCAGCTCTCCATCTACCATTAAAATCGTTGTATGCTATTTCTTCTGATTGGTAAAAGCCTGCCACATCTACTGCAAAACTACTTGAAGAACTTGAGTCATTATTATCTGTAGCTACTTTAAGGTTTGAATTTATGTAACGGCCAGCCACTGCCATAGAGAATTTTTCACTCAGTTTTAATGAATACGATAAATCCAAGGCAAATTCATTAGGAGATACTGTTATTGGTGCACTATCATAATCGCTTCTTAATTCGATATCACCTAGTCCAAAATAGCGAAAACTAGCGCCAAAAGCACTTTTTTCACTGTATCTGTTGAAGTAGTTTAATTGAGCAAGTGAAATATCATTTACCAATTCGGTTAAATAAGGTGTGTAACTTACTGAAAATCCTTGTTGATCTTCTGCAAAAGCATATTTGGAAGGATTCCATTGTTGAGAAAAATTATCAACGGATGTTGCAACTCCATTGTCGGCCATACCTGCTGATCTGGCATCAGAAGCTACTAAAAGAAAGGGAACGGCAGTTGTTATTACGTTTTTCTCTTGTGCATGAATAAAATTAAATGTGCATAAAAATGTAAGAAGTAAGAGGGTCTTTTTCATTATTTCAAAAAAAAATTAATTTGGCATAAATATACTATAATATTAAAGAATTACAAGTTTTTCAATTTTTTCTACTTTCTTATTCGACAAGCTTGATCTAACAGTAAGCTTGTAAACATAGACCCCTTTTCCAATTTTATTTCCAAAATCGTCTCGGGTATTCCAAGTTATATCTCGTGACAAAAAGCCTGGAGTTGTGATAGTTTGGTTTTTTGTCCAAACAACTTTTCCAGTAATTGTTAATACTTGAACTTGTACATCAAGTGGCTCATTTGGTTTATTATGAGTAAACCAAAATTGTGTGTAATTGACACACGGATTTGGGTAATTTAAAACATTGGTCAATGTTATTGATTCGTTTCCGACTACTGAAAACTGAATTTCTGTAGTGGTAGCGTTATTGTAAACATCCCACACAGTAAAAGTAATGGTATGAAGACCTATTTTTAAATTCCTAAGAGCAAAATGTAAATTTCCTTTTGTGTAACTATCTAATTCCGTTTGATAATAATCATTTAATATAATAGGATTAACAACATCTCCATCTAATACTGCTATAATATCATGACCAATCCCACCGGCAGTATTTATCCCATTTTCATCTTCCATATAAGCGATAAAAACAGGCGATTCATTAGTTATTCCGCCTGAAACAAAACTCTCGTCATTCATATATAACTTTACTTTTGGACTATTATTGTCTGCGATGGCATTTTCATTAATACCTCCAATTTTTATTGTTGTATCATAACCTGTAACGTCTTCTAATGACTGGTTTTTTTGGGCGTAGAAACTTATTTTTCCGTTATCTAATGGAATTCGGATGTCTTTTGGAACTATAAAATTGCACTCAAACTGCCCATTTGTTACGGTTGTATTCCCTCTAAAAATTGTCTCCCCTAAAGTTGTAAAATTCATAGCTGGACTGTAACCATCATTGTTTAAAGTGCTCTTTGTAATTTTTTTATCAAATAATATGGTAGACAAAACCCCATTGTAGGTTGTTATAGGGATATTGTTTTCATCTGTTATTTCTCCTGATATTTTCATTTTTGCCAATGATTTAAAATCTGGAATAACTTGGTTTACTGGAATGTCGTTTACTTTAGTAAGTATAATTTTTGGCTTAGGAATAGCAAGGAACAATGCAGGGTCGCCAAGGTAAAGCACCACATTTGTTGCACTATTAGGATTTTCATTTTTCGACAATCTTAATGCTTCTGCTATAGAAACATATTGATTTGATCCAAATGCCAATAGATGTTTGGCAAAAACCGCATTGAAATTTTCGGCACTAAATTGACCGATTGATCGGATAGTTGAAACTAGAGCAATCGCACCTCCTTTTGGATTCCAATAAATATATTCTCCAGCCGTAGGTCTCGATGGGTTGTCAAAACGAGAAAATTCACAAGTTATGGTGATGAATAAAGGGTATTTGTATTGATTGTTTAATTTTTGACTGTCTGATTTGTCCCAAATTCGTTCACTTGCCAAGCCATCTTCACCACCATGTCCCAAATAATTAAATATCAATGCTCCTTTTTCAAATTCGTTATAAAATTCAGATTTTGCTTTAGGGTATCTTTGGCCTCCAGCCGAAGCTTCTTGTGTGTAGGAGTCTAGGAAAATTTTGAATACATTTAAAAATGGTTTTTGATTTTCAATTTCATCAGCAACTATATTTTGTTTGGTTTGTAAAGAGGCATCGGTAAGTTTGTCTGAATCGTCAGCGATAGCAATGTACTTGTTTCTCCAAGAGCCATATGATTTTTTATCATGATATTCAATAACTTTGTTGACCATTTCCTCTGCTTGAGTTGTATTGCTAATAAGCATTCTTCCTGTGGCAATATCTACTCCTCCAAAATTTGTGATAATGTTTCCCTCTGAATCATCCATTAGTCCATAAAAGTCATCAGATGCAAAAGAAGCTTCACCTGTTGTATTACTGGTTAAGGATTCATATATAGGTACAATATTATTATTGTTTGTTATTCTGTTTTTGTAATCGAAAGAGGCGTCACCGAATAGATTTACATAACGTACTTTTTTCTCGTTTGAAGATGCATTGTCATATATGTACTTGATGCAGTTTCGAATAGCAGCTATATCTTGTTTTCCAGAAGCAAATTCCTGATAAATGGATTCGAGAGTAATAACTTTTACATTTAGATTAGAATTAACCCGATGAAAAGTAGCCAATTTTTCTGCTTGAGTTCTTAAAAAATCAGGAGAAATAATTATATAATCAATATCTTGAAATTGCCCTTGTGCATTTTTAAATACTGTACCTTTTATATTTGTATTAGTAATTTTGGATTTACTTTCTTTTAAAGGAGTATAATAGTCATTTGGATCAATGGCAATATATTTTTGAAGTTCGCCTAAATTTGCTTTAAATGAAAATACATTTCCGCTAGTATTTTCTGTTTTTGATACATTATATATGTCTGTAATATTCCAAATTTGGGAAATACTTGAAGCGTTAGAGAAATTATAAGATGCTACACCCAGACTTGAATTGGCTAAATCATATTGGAAAGGAAATTGCTTTCCAAATCCTTGGAGTTTACTTTTTGCTTTCAATCTGATAAAATCCAAAAAGCCTTTTGATCCAGGAACGCCGTTATTGTTATAAGTTAATTTTATTTTTATATTGGAAGAACCTGTAAAAGTTGCATCGGATAGTTTGTTGTTATAATATTGTATATCAGAACTTGTGTTTAATGCAGGAAAAGATACCGACCCAAGGTCAACTCCATTTGCTGCAACTTTAAATGATGTAGGTGTGTAAGCAGCCGATACTAAAGTAACATTTAAACTGACAGGTACTGAGGTGTCGATATTAACAAAATCAAACGAAAATTCTTGATTTTCAGTAATTTCAAAAGATTCTCCAACCCATTGACGACCCACTTGAGCAATACTTGTTTTGTCAATTTCGTGAATTTGATAGTCATCATAAGTTGTCAGGTTAATGGTACTTGCTTCGGTTGGCTGAAACATGTTTGTTATTCTTTTTCCGTCATCGCCCTGAACTGTGATATAATAATAGGACTTGTTGTCGTATAAATTTAGATATGTTTGACTTTCTTCATTCCAATTTAATGTTCCTTCTCCATAAAATAAAATATAATCTTCAGAATTGAAGACGCCGTCATTTTCTCCCTGAATTTGAATGGCATTTTCTTTTAAATCTGTTGGATAATAAGTGCTGTTTAAAAGCGGAAGCATTCTTCCACCGTTACCATATATTTTAATCTTTTTTGGATTAACTCCATTTAGATTTATTCCTAATTGTTGCAAAAAGTCTTTAGATATTTTATAAACTCCTGATTTTTCAATATAAAAACGATACCAGTCACCTGAGGCCAAAACAGAATTAACAATCGTAGCTTGTTTTTTATTTTGAATATTTTTTTTCGTTGATCCATTATTTATTGAATAAGAAAAGGATTTTACCCTTTTAAATCCTGCATTATCTTTGATTATGGGTGATATTTTTAAAAAATTTTGAATATCATTCCTCGATTTAGTGTTGTAAAGAGTAGCTTTTACTGACGATGGAATATTATTGATATTTAAATTTCCAATAGCTGATGGAAGTATTGATTCATAAGTGATATTGATAATTTGAATGCTTCTTGCATCTAAATCAGCACTAGTGTTTAAATTTAAATTGTAATATAAAGTTTGAGTAAAAGTGTCGTGAAAATAATTATTGCCCTTAAAAACAGGTGTTTGTGATTTGTTGTTCGTGGGATATATAGCGTTATTTTCTTCCCAATCTATTATAATGTCGCCCTTAATTTGTGCAAAATTTAGAATAGGATATAATAATATAAAATAAAGAAACACATTTCTCATAGGAGATCGATAACAATTTGGAGTGTAAATATTTGCTAAAAGTAAATAAAAAATATTAAAAGTCTTTTTTCTTGTTTTGTGTAATAAAAAATATATTTTTGCGTTTTTATTACATCTAAAAAAAACGTTAAAAAATTAAGTTGAAAAGGGTTTTGTGGTTTGATTTTAATTATTAAATTGCACGACCTAAATTTTAATAATACCTACTAGAAAATATGAAAGTAAATAACACTATTCCCTTAAAAGTAATGCTATCCCTTGCGTTAATAATAGGATTAGCTAGTTGTAGCAAAAAATCTAAAACCGAAAGCGCATCAAGAGGCACAGGTTGGAATGTAAGCAGCTCTAAAGGTGGCTTCTCTAAAGCAAATGCTGGTAAAACACAAGAGACTGGACCAGGATTGGTGTTTATTGAGGGAGGAACTTTTACAAAAGGACTGATACAAGATGATGTAATGCATGATTGGAATAATGTTCCAAGCCAGCAACACGTTATGTCTTTTTATATGGACGAAACAGAGGTAACCAACTTAATGTATTTAGAATATCTTGAATGGTTGAAAAAGGTATATCCTCCAACTGAAGAAAATTATAAAAACATTTATGAAGGGGCTTCACCAGATACACTTGTTTGGAGAAATAGATTGGGTTATAATGAAACTATGACCAATAATTATTTAAGACATCCAGCATATGCAAATTATCCAGTAGTTGGTGTAAATTGGGTTCAAGCAGTTGAATTTAGTAAATGGAGAACAGACCGTGTGAATGAAGCTGTTTTAGAGAAAAATGGATATTTAAAGAAAAATGCTAAATCATTAGACGTTTCAGCTGAAAGTACTTTTAGTACTGAAACATATTTGGCTGCACCTACATTGACTTACGGAGGAAATGAAGAAATTCTTTTAAAAGGTAGAGGAGCTTCTAAAAAACCACCTAGACCAGATAAAAATGGTAATGTAGTTGAAGAGAAAAATGTTTATGCTCAAAGATCTTCTGGGATTTTATTGCCAGAATATAGATTACCAACAGAATCTGAATGGGAATATGCCGCTGCAGCAGATGTAGGACAAAGAGAATACAACATATATAAAGGTCAAAAGAAATATCCTTGGTCAGGAAGTTATACACGTTCAGGAAAGAGATCTAATAAAGGTTTCCAATTAGCTAACTTCAAACAAGGAAATGGTGATTACGGTGGAATCGCAGGTTGGTCTGATGATGGAGCTGATATTACTAATCAAGTTAAGAGCTATCCAGCAAACGATTTTGGATTATATGATATGGCTGGTAACGTTGCAGAATGGGTTGCTGATGTTTACAGACCTATAGTTGATGTTGAAACAAATGATTTCAACTATTTTAGAGGAAATGTTTATACTAAAAATAAAATTGGTAAAGACGGAAAAATTGTAATTATCACTAATAAAGATATTGTTTATGATACTTTAAGTAATGGTAAATTAGTACCTAAATATCTTGCAGGTGAAATTGCACAAGTGCCAGTTGATGAAAATGAAACTTATTTAAGACAAAATTTCAGCACTAGCGACAATATCAATTACAGAGACGGTGATAAACCATCAAGTAAATATTATAAATTTGGAGGAGGAGATGCAACCGCAAAAACTTCTGACAAAGAAATTATGTACAATTCTCCTAAACAAAATGTAAGAATAGACAGTTTAGGAAATTTAGAAAGAAAATATGACAAGTCTAGTAAAAGAACGACTTTGATTAACGATGCAGTTCGTGTATACAAAGGAGGTTCATGGAGAGACAGAGCTTATTGGTTGGATCCTGCGCAAAGAAGATTCTTTCCTCAGGATATGGCAACAGATTACATCGGATTCAGATGTGCTATGTCTAGAGTAGGTTCTAAGTCAAATACAAAAAGATCACCAAGAAATTAATTTTTTTAGATACTATAAATAAGAGCCCTTTCATTAGGGCTTTTATTTTTTAAATTATATTTATATGGATATTAGTTACATTCATAGTTTGTTTTTAAAATGCGATTCGGTTTCCACAGATACCCGTAAAATTGCTTCAAATTCGCTTTTTGTTGCTTTGAAAGGAGATAATTTTGATGCAAATACTTTTGCGAAAGATGCGCTTCAAAAAGGGGCGGCTTACGTGGTAATTGATAATAATGATTATTTTATTGACGAAAGAACGATATTGGTAGAAAACAGTCTTGTTGCTCTGCAAGAATTGGCAAAATATCATAGAAACTTTTTAAAATTACCAATTATAGCCCTCACAGGTAGTAATGGAAAAACAACTACCAAAGAATTAATTAATGCAGTGCTAGCAAAGAAATTTCGAACGAAAGCTACGATTGGAAATTTAAACAACCATATTGGGGTTCCTTTGACATTGTTGTCTTTTAATAAACAAACAGAGATTGGAATTGTTGAAATGGGAGCCAATCATAAAAAAGAGATAGAATTTCTTTGTGAAATTGCACAACCAGATTATGGATATATAACAAATTTTGGGAAAGCACATTTGGAAGGTTTCGGAGGAGTAGAAGGAGTTATTCAGGGAAAAAGTGAAATGTATGATTACCTTTCCAAAAACAATAAATTAGCTTTTGTTAATTACGAAGATCCAATTCAGGTGGAGAAAACAGCTTCTATCAAATCGTATTCTTTTGGGATAAATAATGAAAAGGTAGATGTAAATATTAATCACATTGAGGCTAATCCTTTAGTGATTGTAACATATGCACAAAATATTATTAATACTCATTTAATAGGTCTCTACAATGCTAATAATATCAATGCAGCAATAGCAATAGGTAGTTATTTTGGTGTTGATAATGATGCTATCAAAGAGGCCTTAGAAAGTTATATTCCTGAAAATAATCGTTCACAATTGATTAGCAAAGGAACCAATGAAATTATTCTGGATGCTTATAATGCCAATCCTAGCAGCATGAAAGTTGCAATCGAAAATTTTATTCTTCTAGACAAAAAAGATAAAGTCATTTTCCTTGGTGATATGTTTGAATTGGGAAATGAAAGTTTGGCTGAGCATAAAGAGGTAATAAATTTATTGGTAAATCAAAATACTACTGATTGTTTTTTTATTGGAAAAGATTTTTATCAAAACAAAGTAACTAGACCTAATTTTTTCTTTTATGAAAATTTTGATGATTTTTCAAAAGAAATTAAATCCAAAAAATTTGATCATAAAATGATTCTTATCAAAGGTTCGAGGGGTATGGCTCTTGAACGGACTTTAGAATTATTACATTAAAAAAAACTCCTTCAATATTTTATTGAAGGAGTTTTTTTATTTATTTTATGCTCATCAGATAGCCAATTAAATTTTCCTTTTGATTCAATCCAAGTTTCTTTCTTAGTCTGTATCTGGCAAGTTCAACACCGCCTGTAGATATATTCATAAATTCAGCAATCTCTTTGGTTGACATATTCATTAATAAATAGGTTGCCAAGTCCATTTCTCTTGGTGAAATAGAAGGATGTTTCTCTTTTAATTTTTTCAAAAAATCGAAATGCACATTTTTTAAATGCTTTTCTAAGTCTTTCCAACTCTTATCTGTATTTACTTCTTTGATGATACTCCTGTTTAGTTTTGTAAACTGTGCTTTTGTTTCTTCATCAAATGAGTTTGTGTTAATGTCTTTTAGTTTGTGAATTATACCATTTAAAATTTTATTTTTCTTGGCAACCTGTAATGTGTGGTTTACTAGCTCTTTGTCTTTTGATAATAATTTGATTTGTAATTTTTCATTTTCAAGCTTTTCGATTTCCTTCTCCAGTTCGTGTTGTTCTTGTCTAATTTTGGATTCTTTTTCTAAATATAATCTACGTTGTTCTATGGTTTCGTAGTATTTATTTTTTCTTATTTTCAATTTTATTCTGTTAGAAATAATATAAATACCTATTCCAGCAAGTATTAAATAGGTAATAAAAGCAAGTGGATGACGATACCAAGGAGGCAAAATTGTAAAGTTTACTATTTCGGGATCAGATTCTACCCCATAACTGTTTTTTACCTTTACCTTCATCGTATATGTGCCCTCACGTAAGTTTGTGTATTCTTTTACCGTGCTTGGTGACCATTTTGTCCAGTTATCTTCGAAAGGTTCTAATTTGTATGAATAAGAAATATTTTCTGAATTATCATATATTGGCGATGAAAAAGTAAATTTTACATGATTGGAGCTATATGATAAATCATATTTGTTATTTGGGTTTATTAAACTTTCATATGAAATTGTATCTTCAGGAAAACTAAAGCTTTCAATAAATGCTTTAGGTTTGGTAATAAAGCTGTTTGAAATCCCAAAATCATAATGAGCCAAACCTTCTGTTAATCCTATAAAAACATTGTTGTGGTCTATAGTATTGATTGATATATAATTATTAACGAGATTGCCAGATAAGTTAGAAAAAGGTGCTTGTTTTTTAATATAATCATTGTTTTTTCTCTCTAAAACGCCTAATGTCTCATCATAGCAATACCAGATATTTCCAAGTTTATCTTGAATTACGGTATTTACGGTTGGTATTTTTTTAAAATATGAAGAAATTTTACTGTCTTCAAAGAAAATTTCCTGTTCTTTAGAATATCTGAAAAAATGATTTTTTGTTTGAAAATATATTTTATCATTTATTTTTTGAATGCTTCCAATTCCTTCGAAATTGTTACTTATTTTGGAATGTATTTTAATCTGCTCGAATTTTTTTAAATCATTAGATAATTTCATTTGATATAAATAAGGGCTTTTTTTGAGCCAAAGAAAGTTATCATCTAACAAAGTTTCAAAAGTGTTTGTTGTTTCTTCAAAACCAGCCACTGAATTCTCAAAAGTGATAGTGTTATCGTTTTTTTTGAATATTGAAAAACCATTATAGCTTTCTCCAATAATGTAATTTGGGTGATTTGGAATGCTTAAAAATCCAAAATATCCATTATGGTCTAAAACTTTGCTTACTCTGTTATTTTCAATTAACAATGCTCCGCTATTGCTAGCGCACAACAATGCACCATCTATTAATTGAATATTCCAGGCTTGAGCAATTGTACCTTCGACTCTTTTAAAAGGTTCGTCAACAAAGCTATCTGTCCATTTGTGGTAGAATAATCCTTGATTTGTCGCTACGTATAATGTGTTTTTATGGACTATAGAACAATACACGGTACTCATATTGTAGCTATAGTCAAAGTAGGTGAAAGGTGAATTTTCATTTATAAATGTAATTCCGTTGTCAAGTCCTAACCATAGATTGTTTTTTGAATCTACAAACGATTTTAGAATTGTATTGTTTTGAATTCCTTTTTGCCTATTTAAATGCTGAATTATTTTTCCATTTAAATCAGTGATTATTATACCATTTAAAACCGTATTAAAAACAATAAATTTATTTTTAATCATACAACCTCCTAAAGAAGAATTTTTCAGGATATAGTTATTAGCCTCGGTTTCCCAAGATCGGATTGTGTTGTTTTCATAAATAAATAATCCGTTTTCCAAAGTAGCAAGTATTATTCTATTATTTGAAATTGGAAACATTGCCCATACTTCAGAATTGTTTATAGAATTTGTCCCTTTTAAAGGACTAAATTTTTCGTTTGAATATTGTACCAATCCTATTTTTTTATCCTGAAAATATAGTTTGTTATTGATCAAAAATGAAAATTGAAATTTATTTTTTGATTCGTAGAATCGTAGAATGTTGTTCTTAAAGAAGAACACTTTTGTAAATGATTGAAAAATGACTTCACCTTGGTAAAAGTGAATCTTCCAAATAAGGTTAATGTTTTTAAAATTCTTATTCTTCTTTTTAAATATGTCTGATAATGAGTGATATATAAGTTCTCCTTTGTTATTATTATGGAAATAACCAAATTCATTATTTCCTCCGACGTAAACTCTTCCAGAATTATTATCAATTTTCAAACTACGTATTGCAGAGTTATTAGGTAGCGAATATTTGAACCATGTAGTTCCATCAAATTTTAATAGTCCGCTATTATTAGCGAAGTACATATTTCCATTTTTGTCCTGATCAATATCCCAGTTTTGAGTGCCTCCTTTGTACTCGTTGCGTTTGTAGTTTTTTATACCTGGAGTTCCTATTTTTTTGGCTTGTGAATGACAACAAATTGTAAAAGCAAAAGTAAAAATGGCTATATATATTCTAATGATAGATTTCTTAAAATTCATTGATTTATTTAAGTATTTAATAGTATGTGGGATATTTATTTATTTAGTAATCTTTTGTTTAAGTATCAATTTTATTGTGAAAAGTACATTTTATGTTTAAGCTGTAAATGTAATGTTTATTTCTTTAATTAACATATCTATAACAAAATAATTAAATTTTTATTAAGCTTAAAATCAATAGTATAAAATTTATTTGATATGTTTTTGTAATGTTTAAATTTTGTTTTTGATGTGTTTTTGTAAAGTTTTTTAATTGTCAATTATGTTTTTTTTATACTATCATTGCAGCAAATTACTAATTAATTAACCAAAATTTTTAGAAAAATGAAATTAACAAAATTATTTATTTTTTGTATTTCATCTTTGCTTTTCACGGTTGTCTTGCAGGCGCAGGATATAGCTGTTAACGGAAAAGTAAATGATGATAAAGGGATGCCAATCCCAGGCGCATCTATTTTAGTTAAAGGGACAACGATAGGTACTACTACTGATTTTGATGGTAAGTTTGGAATTAAAGCTCCATCGAATGGAGTTTTAACTATTAGCTTTGTAGGTTACGGTTCTATGAATGTTGAAATTAATGGAAGAACAGAAATTACAGTTCAATTACATTCTGAGTCTCAAAATTTAAATGAAGTTGTGGTCGTTGGGTATGGTACTCAAAAGAAAAGTGTAGTAACAGCTGCAATATCTTCTGTAAAAGCTGACCAACTTGCACATTTGTCTGTTTCTACAACAGGACAAGCACTACAAGGACAAACAGCAGGTGTAACAGTTTTGCCTCAATCAGGTGCTCCTGGTGCTGGGATGAAGATTCGTATTCGTGGTGCTGGTTCAAATGGTAATTCTGATCCAATTTATGTTGTTGATGGAATGCGTGCCAGTAACATTGATTACTTAGATCCAAATGATATCGAAAAAATCGAGATTCTAAAAGATGCTGCTTCAGCGGCTATTTATGGTGCCGATGGAGGTAATGGTGTTGTAATGGTATCAACTAAAAAAGGTAAAGCAGGATCTATGAATGTGGCATTTAGTTCACAGTTAGGGTTTCAATCTCTAAGAACTAAATTAGAAATGATGAATGCTGATCAATATGTTCATTGGATAGATGAGACTAATCCTTCAGGGTCTCACCCAAGCGTAGCAGAATGGTCAGGTAAAAAAGGAACAAATTGGGTTGATGAAGCTGCTGAAAGTGCAGCACCTATGATGCATAATTCACTTCAGATATCTGGTGGTAATGAGGTATCTACATTTATGGTTTCTGGTAACTACTTTACTCAAGATGGACTTTTTGGAGGAGATAAAACTAACTTTAATCGTACTACTTTCAGAGTTAACTCGAATCATAAAGTAAGTAAGTATCTTGAAGCTGGTGAAAATTTTTCTTATTCGGTAAATAAACGTAAGGCTTTCACAGAAGATGATAGTTTTGGTGGAATTATGAATCATGCTATGTTGCTTGATCCAGTAACTCCTGTTTATTATCCAAAGGGAAGTGTATTGCCACAACATGTACAGGATGCATTAACAGCTAATCATCCAGTGCCAATGACTGAAAATGGAGAATATTATGGTCTTTCTCAGTATGTTCAAGGTGAATTAGCGAATCCAGTTGGTCAGATTGCTCTTGATAATGGTCTTACTACTGAAACTAAAATTATTGGTAATGTATATGCTAATATTAAGCCTTTTGCTGGTTTTGTTTTTACAACACGTTACGGTATTGAGCAACGTTTTACTAATTTTGAGGATTGGAATCCAAAATTCTGGTGGAATTCACAAAAACAAACAGACATAAACACAAAGACATTCAATCAGTCGCAGTTTAAAACTTGGCTTTGGGAGAACTTTGCAACCTACAGCAAAACAATTGATAAACATGAATTTTCTGCTATGATAGGTATGTCTGCTCAAGATACTGAATCTAGTTATTTGAACACTACAACAAATGGTATGATTAAAGAAGGAGACAACTGGTCTACAGTTGGTGAAACTCCTGTAACAGGAACTGTTGCTGGAAATAAATACCCTTCGTCAATGGATTCTTATTTTGGACGTATTACATACTCTTATGACAACAAATATTTGTTCCAAGCTTCGTTGAGAAATGATAATTCCTCTCTTTTTGCACCAGATAAGCGTTCTGGTTATTTTCCAGCTGTATCTGCGGGATGGGTAATATCAAATGAATCGTTTTGGAATGTTAACGCTATAAATCAGTTAAAACTAAGAGCTTCTTGGGGTCAAAATGGTTCAACGGCTAATATTAGTGCCGGACAATGGAAAGCTCTTATCACAAAAGATGGTTTAAAATATCCTGATGCAAATGGTGTTTTTCATACTGTAGGAGAACTTAAAGCTTTGCCAAATGAAGATATCACTTGGGAAACAACTGAGCAAACTGATTTTGGATTTGATTTAAGAGCTTTAGACAATAAATTGTCTTTTGCTTTTGATTATTACAATAAAGTAACTAAAGATTTATTAACGCCTTCATCGCCTCCTGTGTCAGTAGGATACTCAGCTCCATTTGCAAATGCAGGAGATGTAACTAACAAAGGATTGGAATTTGAAATAGGTTGGAGAGATCAAAAGAATGATTTCAATTATGGAATTAATCTAAATGTGACTACTATGAAAAATGAAGTTACCTATTTAAATCCTTTGCTTACTAGAGTTGATGGAGCAGCACTTCCAACATTAGGAACTGTTACCGTTTTTGAATTAGGTCAGCCAGTTTGGTACTATAGAGGATATAAAACAAATGGTATTTACCAAAACCAAGCAGAAGTAAACGCTTATAAAGCAAGTTTAGGGAATGTTACTTCTTACAACCCTGCACCAGGTGATCCAATTGTAGTTGATACAAATAAAGATGGTGATATCAATGAAAGTGATAAAACATACATTGGTGACCCACATCCTGATTTCATGATTGCTTCTACTATTGATTTAGCATATAAAGGTTTTGATTTTAAATTATTTTTACAAGGTGCCTTTGGAGGTGAAAACTTTATGGCATTGTCTAGAACAGACCTTTCTTACACCAATCGTCCATCATTCTTCTACACTGACAGATGGACTGGAGAAGGAAGCACTAACAGTTTTCCAAGAGCTTCTACTGGAAATCCATATACCTACGCCAGTGATTTAATGGTTCAAGATGCATCTTATGTAAAAATTAAACAAATCCAGTTAGGATATAATTTTAAACATGAATTAATCAAACAAATAGGGATGACTAGTTTAAGGTTTTATTTGTCGTTAGATGATTGGTTTACATTTACTAAATACAAAGGAATTGATCCAGAGGTAGGAAGTTTTAATAACAACTCTCAAGGTATTGATAGAGGTTTATATCCTACAGCTAGCCGATTTATGACAGGCTTATCAGCAACATTTTAATTTTACGACAATTACTATAATTATATAAAAATGAAAAAATTAAATTATAAATTATTGGTTATTGCAGGTATGGCTTTGATGCTAACAGCCTGTGAAAAAGATTTTTTAGACAAACCAATTTATGGTGTTCTGGCAGCAGACGACTATTATAAAAATGATACAGAACTAGAGGAAGGCGTTTTTGCCATTTATGATGCTATACAATGGACCTATGCTACGGACTGGAATTCAATGTTTGTTGTAAAATCGTTTCCTTCTGATGAAACACATGCAGGAGGTGGTGACCAAGCGGATCAGCCTCCATACCAACAGTTAGATGATTTCTCTTACACATCAGAAAACAAACCGATTGAGCATACATTTCAAGGATTGTATTTTGCTATAATGAGAGCTAATGTAATTATTAATACTGCTGTAGGGGATACTCCGGCAAGAGCACATATGATTGCAGAAGCGAAGGCTTTGAGAGCTTACTGTTACTTTGAATTGGTTTCTATGTTTGGTGGTGTGCCAATAAGATTGACACAAACTAAAGGGACTGATTTTGCAATGGCAAAATCTACTCCAGAACAAGTTTATGCACAAATACACAAAGATTTAGACGAAGCGATTCCAAATCTACCTAAGAAAAGTGAATATGCTCCTGCAATGCGTTTTAGAATGGCACAGGGTGCTGCTTGGGCTTTGAAAGGAAAAGCATTTTTATTTCAAAAAAAATATGCAGAATCTGCTAAGGCATTTGATGAAATAATTAAATCTGGCCAATACTCTTTGGCACCAGATTATTCTAAGCTATTCTTAAAAGAACAGGAATATGGTGTAGAATCTTTATTTGAGATTGGTTATAGTGAAACTACTAAAAACGATTGGGGAAATTTCCAATGGGGAGGTAACCGCGCTATGGAAAATCAAATTAACTGGCAATTGATGGGACCAAGAGATACCAAATTTGAAGGAGGAACTTCTGGACTTTCAAAAGGTTGGGGCTTTAATTATCCGACAGCAAAAATAGCTCAGGCGTATGAAGCTGAAGGAGATGTGGTTAGAGAAAATGCATCAATATTATCAGTTGCTCAATTAAAAGCTAAAGGTGGAGACTGGTTGGCAGCACCTGGAGAACAATGGGGAATGGATGGCTATTTTAGACTTAAATACGGTACACTAGTTTCTGAAACTTCAGCACCAGGTGCTGGTACGCCAGAATTGAACTATGGTACTAACATTAGAATCATTAGATATGCTGACGTTTTATTGATGGCCGCTGAGGCAAACTTTTTGTCTAACAATGTTGGAGTTGCACAAGGTTATTTAGATCAAGTGCGTAATAGAGTAAACTTGCCAGCCAAAGTTATCACAATGGATGCAATTAAGACTGAGAGAAAATTAGAATTGGCTTTTGAAGGATTTAGATTCCTTGATTTGATTCGTTGGGGTGATGCTGCTGCAGTGTTGAAAAATCAAGGTTTTTCTAAAAACGGTAACTTTTTAGAAAAACATAATCTGTTTCCTATACCATATTCAGAAGTAAAGAATAATAAATTAATGGTACAAAATCCAGGTTGGTAATTTTTGAAAAGAAGTAAAAGCAGTGTTGCGAAACACTGCTTTTTAATAAATTAAAATTAAGTTAACAATCGTAAATGAATTTAGTAAAGGCGATTTTAAAATTCCTTTATATAAAAATATTGCAATAAAAGTTAGTTTGAGTTTAAGTTTGGTTAGTAGAATAGCCCATACTCTATTGAATATGGGCTATTTTTTTGAAACAACTCAGTTCAATAGAGATATAAATAAAACCATAATTCCAAAATTAATGCAATGAAAAAAAATGGCTTAATTATTATTTTTTTATGCTTTTCTTTAGCTGTTTTTGCGCAACAGAAGAGCAAAAAACTTAATGTAAAATACACTACAACAAACAAAAAAATTACTGTTTATACGACTTCTGAAAATACTAAAAACAGATTATCCGAAACGACAACACTAAATTTCATAGCTGCAACACAACCACTCGAAACAGAAATTTCTGTTTTTGTAGAGCCAGATATTACTTTTCAAAAATTTATGGGTATTGGAGGCGCAATAACTGATGCGAGTGCGCAAGTTTTTGCAAAACTATCCAAAGAAAAACAACAAGAATTATTAGATGCATATTATACTTCAGATAAAGGAATTGGTTATTCAATATTGAGAACAACAATCCATAGCTCTGACTTTGGAACTGACACTTATACTTACATCAAAGAGGGAGACAAAGATTTAAAAACTTTTTCTATTGCTCCAGATTACAAATATCGTATTCCGATGATCAAAAGAGCCATCACTACTGCTGGCGGAAAACTACTTACTTATGCAACTCCCTGGAGCCCGCCTGCATTTATGAAGAATACCAATAATATGCTGAAAGGTGGCGTTTTATTACCAGAATTTTATCAAGAATGGGCTAATTATTATGCCAAATTTATCAAAGCGTATGAAAAAGAAGGAATTCCTATTTGGGGAACTTCCACACAAAATGAGCCACTAGCGACACAAACATGGGAATCTTGTTTATATACTGCTGATGGCGAAAGAGATTTTATAAAAAATTATTTAGGCCCAACACTAAAAAAAGAAGGTTTGGGAGACAAAAAAATTGTTATCTGGGATCACAATCGTGATTTGATGTATAACAGAGCTAATGTCATTTATTCAGATCCCGAAGCTGCAAAATATGTATGGGGTTTAGGATTTCATTGGTACGAAACCTGGACAGGAGCTGAACAAAATTTCAATAATGTTAGAAGGGTTCAGGAAGCTTATCCTGATAAAAATTTAATGTTTACAGAAGGATGTTTAGAAAGATTTGATGCTACAAAATACCAATTTTGGCCGCATGCAGAGCGTTATGGAATTGCTATGATTAATGATTTTAATAACGGTACAACTGCTTGGACAGATTGGAATATTTTATTAGATCAACAAGGTGGGCCAAATCACGTTGGAAATTTCTGTTTTGCACCGTTACATGCTGATACAACAACAGGAGAATTAATCTACACACCATCATATTATTATATAGGACATTTTTCAAAATTTATAAAACCTAATGCAAAAAGAGTTAGTTCGGCTGTGAGCAGGACTACTTTGGCAAGCACATCATTTATCAATTCAAATGGTGAAGTGGTAACTGTTATAATGAATGCTACTGATAAGAATATTGATTATAATTTATATGTACACAATTCAAAAGCCCAAATTACTATACCTGCACACGGAATTCAAACTCTAATATATTAATTTAAAGAGAATCTTCATTGATTCTGAAAAAGAAAAAAATGAAAAAGAAAGTTTTATTTATTTGCGCTTTGACTTTTTACAGCGTATCGTGGTCCCAAACATCTAATAGTAAATCAACAGATATTAATTCTAAAGTTTCTGAATTGATTTCAAAAATGACTTTGGAGGAAAAAATAGGTCAAATGACTCAAATTACCGTTACAATTTTTGAAAAAGATGGTACAAAAGGAGTATTTGATCCGGTGAAATTGCAAAAAGGAATTCAAACCTATCACATTGGTTCAATATTGAATGTGCCTAATCCTGGTGCGCCTACTATTCAAAAATGGCAGGAAACCATTAGTGCTATAACAAACGAAGCTAATAAAACAAGACTTAAAATTCCAGTTTTATATGGAATAGATGCTATACATGGTGCAAGTTACACAACAGGAGCGACATTGTTTCCGCAGCAAATTGGTTTGGCGGCTACATTTAATACTGAATTGGTTAAACGTGGAGCGCAAATTTCGGCTTATGAGACCAGAGCTTCTTCTATTCCTTGGGTTTTTTCACCAGACCTAGATTTCCCTAGAAATCCTGCCTGGTCCAGAATGTGGGAATCTTTTGGTGAAGACGCTTATTTATCTTCCCAAATGGCTGTTGCGTTAGTAAATGGTTTTGAAGGCGACAATAATGTTGGATCAAAATATAGCGTAGCTTCTTGTATGAAACATTATATTGGTTACGGAAGCACAACCACAGGAAAAGACAGAACTCCAAGTATTATTCCCGAACGTCTTTTAAGACAATATGATTTGACCATTTATCAAGCAGCCATAAAAGCTGGCGCAAAAAGTGTGATGATAAGTTCAGGCGAAATTAATGGAACGCCAGTTCATGCCAGCAAGCATTTAATTACAGATATTCTTAAAAATGAACTTGGATTTTCAGGAGTTGTCGTAACCGATTGGAAAGATATTATTTATTTACACACCCGTCATAAAGTTGCTGAAACTAATCGTGACGCAGTTCGTATGGCTGTTATGGCAGGAATTGATATGAGCATGGTTCCAGAGGATTATTCATTTTATACAGATTTATTAGATTTAGTTCAAAAAGGAGAAGTACCAATGTCACGCATTGATGATGCTGTTTCTCGTATTTTGAAAATGAAATTTGAGTTAAATTTATTTCAAAGTACAGTTGCTAATTTAAAAGATTATCCAAAATTTGGTTCTGCAGAACATATTGAAGAAGCTTATAAAACAGCAGCCGAATCCATTACATTATTGAAAAATGACAATGCTGTTTTACCATTAGATAAAAACGACAAAATTTTAGTTACTGGTGCCACAGCCAATAGTATGAAAAATTTGAATGGAGGTTGGTCATATAATTGGCAAGGTGAAAATTCAGATACTTATGCAGCAGATAAACTCACCATTTTAGAAGCTTTCCAAAATAAATTAGGAAAAGAAAATGTATTGTACACCAAAGGGACTGATATTGAAGTTATAGACGATGCAGAAATTCAGAAAGCTGTGGATTTGGCCAAAAATGCTTCGAAAATTGTATTGTGTTTAGGTGAAAAAAATTATACTGAAACTCCAGGAGATATTAGTGATTTATATATGAGTAAGTCTCAAATTAAATTGGCATTAGCTTTGGCTAAATTAAACAAACCGATTGTTCTAGTTTTGACAGAAGGAAGGCCACGACTAATAAGTGATTTTGCAGATCAAATGAGTGCTGTGGTACAATGTTATTTGCCAGGAAATGAAGGAGCAAGAGCTTTAGTTGATATACTTTATGGTGATGTGAATCCAAGTGGTAGATTGCCTTACAACTACCCAAAATATCCAAATTCATTGGAGAAATATAATAGAAAATATACTGAAAGTATTTCTGAAAATGAACAAAACAATGATGCTAAATACGAAAAGAGTTATTCGCCACAATTCGAATTTGGAACAGGTTTATCTTATACAACTTTTAAATATTCTGATTTAAAAATTGATAAAACTGAAATTTCAAATTCAGATGATGTAAATGTTTCTGTAACGGTAACAAACTCTGGAAGCAAAGCTGGAAAAGAAACAGTTTTATTGTATTTATCAGATAATTATGCGACTATAACTCCAGAATTTAAATCATTAAAAAGATTTCAAAAAATTAGTTTAGCTCCAAACGAATCTAAAACGGTTACGTTTACTTTGAATCAAAAAGATTTGCAGTTTGTAAATGATGATTTAAAATGGGTTTCAGAAAAAGGAACATTCACAATTCGAATTGCAGATTTGCATCAAGATTTTCTATTGAAATAAAATAATTTGATCGTTATAATTTCTCAACTCCTTTAAAATATTTAAAGGAGTTTTTTTGTTAATTATCTTTTCAATTTTCTCGTAAAGGTTTTAACATTTTTTTTAGATTCATTAAGTTTTAAAATTTAATAAATTAACATTTCTATAACAAAAACATTTTTGTTGTAAAATGCAAGTAAAATAGGACTTTTTTTGAACATTAGCATATGATTTGATGTGTTTTTGTAATGTTTTTTAAAGTTTAATATTTAATTTTTTTGGATATATTTTGTAAATTAGGAACTATTAATTAACCAAAATTTTAGAAAATGAAATTAACAAAATTAATTGTGTTTTGTATTTCATCATTGCTTTTTACATTTGTGATTAATGCGCAAGACATAAGTGTAAATGGGACTGTAAATGATGAAAATGGGATGCCAATCCCAGGAGCTAATATCTTAATTAAAGGAACGTCGACGGCAGTTTCCACTGATTTTGATGGAAAATTTACGATTAAGGCACCTTCTAATGGTGTGTTAATAGTTAGTTTTGTAGGATACAACACTACTAATGTATCTATTGCAGGGAGAACTCAAGTAACTGTAAAGCTGAGTTCTGAATCGCAAAACTTAAATGAAGTTGTAGTAGTCGGTTACGGAACTCAAAAGAAAACTTTAACTA
>NZ_DATIDY010000082.1:0-37812 GCF_035456085.1 Flavobacterium sp. | reverse complement strand
ATGTTCTTCTTCCATCTTGGCGTGGACGGCTTCGATAACTACAATCGCATCATCGACGACAATTCCAATGGCTAAAACCAATGCAAACAAAGTGATTAAGTTTAACGAAATATCAAAAAACTGCATGAACGCAAAAGTTCCAATTAATGAAACTGGTACCGCAATCGCCGGGATAACCGTAGATCGCCAATCTCCCAAGAAAAGGAATACAACCAACCCTACTAAGACAAAGGCTTCGATCAAAGTATGGATTACTTTTTCGATAGAAGCATCAAGGAATTTAGAAACGTCATACGAAATTTCATAATCCATCCCTTTTGGGAATTTTTTCTTGATGGTTTCTAATTTAGCTTTCAAGTCTGAAATAACCTGATTGGCATTACTTCCAAAAGATTGTTTCAATACAATTGCAGCTGATGGTCTACCATTCAAATTCGAATAAATATCATACATCGAGCTACCAAATTCGATATTGGCAACATCTTTCAATCTTAAAATTTCACCATTTGGATTGGATCTTAATATAATATTTCCATATTGTTCTTTGGTTGTAAACCTTCCGGAATATTTCAATACATACTCGAATGCCTGAGAACGTTTCCCTGATGCTTCACCCGTTTTTCCTGGCGAAGCTTCCAAACTCTGGCTTGATAATGCTTCCATTACCTCGTCTGCAGAAATTTTATAGGCCAACATGCGATCTGGTTTTAACCAAATACGCATTGCATATTCACGAGTTCCCAAAATATCTCCTGACCCAATACCATTTACCCTTTTTAATTCAGACAATACATTGATATCGGCGTAGTTGTATAAGAACTTTTGATCCGTATTTTTATCGGTACTAAAAAGGTTCACATACATCAACATACTCGGAACCTCACGAGTAATTTTTATACCCTCTCGGATTACCAATGGTGGCAGTTTATTGGTAACTGAAGCCACACGGTTTTGGACATTAATAGCCGCTTGATTAGGATCTGTTCCTAAGTTAAAAACTACTTGAATACTAGCTTCACCATCGTTTCCAGCGTCAGAAGTCATGTATTTCATTCCTGGAACTCCATTCAAAGCTCTTTCCAACGGAATAACAACTGATTTGATCATCAGTTCCCCATTCGAACCCGGGTAATCTGCAGTGATATTCACCATTGGTGGTGATATAGATGGGAATTGGGTGATTGGCAAATTCATCACCGACAATACTCCTAAAAAGACAATTATAAGCGATATCACTATCGACATAACAGGTCTTTGTATAAATTTATCAAACATTTGTTTCTATTTTTTTTTTATGATTAAACCAAAAAGGATTCTGCTGAATTTTTTCACGCAGATTCAGCAGATTTAGCAGATTATTTTTAAAATCTGTTTTAACAGTTCGTCCTGACTGTTATTTGATTAGTGTCTTTAATTCGTTTTTACATTAAACAATTACTGAATACTGTAATCTATCGAATACTGATTACTAAATACTGCAAACTAATCACTTGAGTTACTCAGCTTTCAATCTTAAATGAGCAATAACTTCCTTCGGTGCGATGTATTTATAATGAATTTTGTCATTGTCTTTTACTTTCTGAACACCTTCCAGCAAGATTTTGTCATCTACAGTTATTCCACTGTCAATCATATACAAATCAGGAATTTCTCCTTTAATTGTAATTTCTTTTGAAGTCACAACATCATTTTTATCCACAACAAAAACATATTTTTTGTCCTGAATTTCATAAGTCGCTTTTTGTGGAATCACGATAACATCATGAAGCGGCGTATCCATCAACACTTTTCCAGTTTCACCATGTTTCAACAATTTCCCGGGATTTGGGAATTTCGCTCTAAAAGCAATATTTCCAGTTTCATTATCAAATTCACTTTCGATAACTTCAACAATCCCTTTGTTTTTAAATTTTTCACCATTAGCCAAAAGCAATCCTACTTTCTTTTCAGCTCTTCCTTTGATATTAGTTTCATAATCCAAATATTCTGGCTCCGAAACGTTGAAATAAGCATACATCTCACTGTTATCAGAAAGGCTGGTTAGTAACTCGCCTTCATCAATAAGGCTTCCGAGTTTCTTTGGTATTCTGTCGATAGTTCCATCAAATGGAGCTCTGATTTCGGTAAATGATAAATGTACTTTTGCAAGAGCAACTTCTGCTTTAGCCTGATCTAATTTGGCTTGAGCTACAGCTTGTTCATTTTTGGAAACTATATTTTTGTCGGCAAGTGTTTTAGCATTTTTCAATTCAATTTCTGCTGCTTTTTCTTCTGCCTGAGCTCCCAATAATTCAGCTTCATACACTTTTGGCATTATTCGGAATAACACTTGGCCTGCCTTTACAGCCTGACCTTCATCAACATAGATATTTTGCAAAAAACCCTTTTCCTGAGCCCGAATTTCAATGTTCCGAACAGATCGAATCTGCGATACATATTCTTTAGTAAACGAAGTGTCGATTTTTACAGGATTGGTAACTGCATAGGTTTCAACTTCTTCTTTTTCCTCTTTCTTGCTGTTACAACTTGCAAGTGACATCACGGCAATTAAGCCAGCGAAAACGATAATTCTCTTCATGGTTATTATAAAATTGGTAATTAAGCAAATGAATATTTGGAATATAAAATCCCTAGATCGGGGGAATGATCATCATTTACCAAGGTGAAACCTAATTTGCCCAATATGAAGAATACTTAACAACCAACATTATGACACATAATTATGCACAAACATTGGACATCAATAAATCACACCTTTAGTAAAGTGATGTGAATGGAATCAAATTCTGAAAACGCCTATTTCGAGATAAATAGGATTGGAATGACCACAAGGCGTGGCTGAAGTGACATTGTTTTTAGTGTAATCTTTGAAAATGAATTGACTGGAAAATGTCAAATACCAATTGTCGATTAAGCTATGGTTGCTTACAACAAAATTAGTTTTGTTAAGATTATCACTGCTGTGAAATTCTTCGTCTAAATCCATATCTGCGTCTTCAATTAAAACAGTGCCCGGATCCAACGTTTTTATTTTCACATGATGTTTTGTAACAAAATCCCAAGTTGGAATTTCGCAGATATTTTTTGATAGCGTATTGGCATGTACGAATTGGCCTCCACCAAATAGCAGAAACAATAAAAATAAAATATGTCCAATTACTCTTTTCATATATCGGCAAAATTAAAAAAAGATTAAGACAAAAAAATCTTTTTTTAAAATATTGATTTAATAAAACCCAGCGAAAACGTTATATTTAGTATATAATTAGCAATAATTTAGGCAAATTTAACAATTAATATATTGTTTTTTGACACTAAAAAGACTACAAAAAAATAGATCACGATAATTTTAATCAAAAATATGCGGCTAAATAAATAAAAACAAATCCGTAAATTTACATTTGGACAATTTTACTTCAATATGGATAATTTTACTTTTACAAAAGGCCCTTTCAAAACGATAATATCATTTCATAAAGTGATTGAAAATCTAGAAAAAATCGCTGTAAACGATATAGATTATCAAGCCAATTATGCCAAAGCCTTACTGGAAAAAATCGCTCATTATCCTGAATTAAGAGAAGGAATTACCGACTTAAATTTTATAAAAGAGCACGAAGAAATCATCCATAATTTACTAGCCGACCTCTTCCCTAGCGCTTTAACCAATAATGAAATTAAAGCTGTCAGCATTCCGTTTCAAAACGTGACTTTTAATTATTCTGAAAGATTTAAAAAAATTCTTCGAAATGCTGGTGTACAGTTTGATATGGAAATTCGAGATCTCAACGATGATCAATTCTATATTCTAAATTGCATTTTGATTTTGAATTCCTTTTACGGTCAGAATTTCGATTTCAATAAACCATTATTTTATGATATTCCCGATGCAAGAGGCGTTATGTTTCATTACCGTATTTTGTTTAATGCTGATTTTATCGAAATTATTCCAACACAATTTGCTCCAAAAATCACTCCCGAAGACATTAATTTACTAATGAATAATTATGACGATATTGAACTTTGGAAAGAAAAATTTCCGCTTCAAAGTTGGATATTGAAAGGATTTGCAATTGTAAGTTTGGTTGATGTTACGCGGGAAAATGCGCTGTCGAATTTAAAAAGTAACCTTTTAAGAACAAAATCAATTCAGCCCAATTTGAAATTTAGTTTTGAGTCGATTTTTCAATCATTTTTTAAAATTCCTGATTTAAAAATTGGCTTTATTTTGTATGATGAAGAAGAGGAAATGTTTACAATTCCGCCATATAATGATCAAATGACCAAAAGTCATATCTTGAGTGATTCGCAGCAAATGGATTGTAAAAACAGTATTTATGGTCATTGTTTTAAAACTCTTTTGGGGGAGAAAAAAAACATTATCATTTCTGATGTTGAAGAATTTTCAAAAATCCCTGCAAATGAAAAACTAGCGCAACATTTACTTCGCCAAAATATCCACAGCTGCATTTTTGCACCGGTAATCAAAGACAATGCTATTCTTGGAATTATCGAGGTAGTTTCATCAAAACCAAAAGATCTGAACAGCATTAACGCCATCAATTTAGATTTGGTTTTACCCTATCTCGTTGATACTTTAGAACATTATAAAACCGATAAACAAAATCAAATTGAAGCAATTATTCAAAGGGAATATACAGCCATTCATTCTAGTGTTTATTGGAAATTTAAGCGAGAAGCACTGAAATATTTTAACTCCCCAAGTAAAGACTATATTTTTAAAGAAATTATTTTTAAAGAAGTCTACCCTTTGTACGGGCAAATTGATATCAAAGGCTCTTCAGAACACCGAAATCAAACGGTGAAAGAAGATTTAAAAAACCAATTGCAAACGTTAATAAGCATTTTTGAAAGCCAAAAATCTAATGAAAGTTTTGTTTTGTTGGAACAGCGAATATTTGAATTGCAGTCTTTTTACGATGAACTTGATTCATCACTAAAAGCAGATACCGAGCAGCAAATTCAGAATTATATCGAAACCGAAATTCATCCGATCCTGAGAAATACTACAATGGATAATGAGCATGAAATCATCAAGCAAAACTATTTTGACAGCCTTGATGAAAAAACTGGAATGTTCTATCACTCCAGAAAGAAATTTGATAATACGATGTCAATTATTAATAAAAAACTGGCTGTCATTCTAGACAAGAAACAAATTGAGGCACAACAAATTTATCCACATTATTACGAGCGTTTCAAAACCGATGGAGTGGAGCACAATCTCTACATTGGCGCATCAATCTCTCCGGCAAAACCATTTGACTATCTCTATTTGAATAATTTAAGATTGTGGCAACTGCAAACTTTGTGCGAAATGGAACTCGCACACCATCAGCTCAAAGCTACTTTGCCTTATGAATTGGATGTTACTTCATTGATTTTGGTATTTAGTTCGCCAATTTCTATCCGTTTTAGAATGGACGAAAAACGCTTTGACGTTGACGGAACTTACAATGCACGCTACGAAGTGGTCAAAAAACGCATTGATAAGGCCACAATAAAAGGCACCAAAGAAAGAATTACCCAAAAAGAGAAAATCACGATCGTCTATTCGCACAATTCAGAACAAAACGAATATTTGAAATACATTAAATATCTGCAATTCAAAAAAATATTAGAACCCAACATCGAACAATTCGAAGTCGAAGAACTTCAAGGTGTGTCAGGGTTAAGAGCGATTCGGGTAAAAGTGATCAATACTATTCCGTTAAATTATTTACAGGACTTGACTTATCAAGATTTGATTGAAGAGCAGAATTAAAATAGAGAATTTCTCAAAATTTTAAAACGACTTTTTTAACTACCCTTAATTCACTTATTAGCAGGTTATTTTCACGTAGATTCACCATAAATTAAGTGTAAACAGTATAAGTTTACAAAATTCCCATATATTTATTTAATTAGTTTTTTAAGCTTTAATTTTATTGAAAATTCAATTTATATGTCGAAGCCTAAGAAAATTATTATCGGAATTATAGCTTTTTTGGCTGTTGTTCTTTTACTGAATTTTGGTTTAAATTTTTGGCTCACATATCAGCTTCCTAAGGTTATAAAGGAAAATAACAACACGCTCTATAATATCACTTATAACCAATTAAAAATCGATTTGTTGCCCGCCAATATTTACATTACAGACATTACGGTTGAGCCTAAAATCAAGCCAAAAAATAGCGTTGCCAAAATTGGTGTTTATGCCGAAACCTCCTCAATTACAATTACCAATTTCAGTGTTTGGAACTTACTTTTTAATGATATTATCAAAGCCAAAAGTGTAACTATTGACAAACCTACTGTTGTTTTGTACAAAAAAGACAAAGATGCGCGCAACATCCGAAAAGAGGTAATGGAACCGTTCGAAAAATTAATTATTGTTTCTAATATCTTCCTCAATAATGGCAAACTAAACGTTGTTTCGACCCAAGATGACAAAACGATCCTGAGCAGCCAAAACATTACTACCAGAATTGAAGACATCATCATTAATGACTCAATTATGGAGCGTTCTATTCCTTTTTTGTTTGATAAATATGTGGTGAATTGTGATAGTCTGTATTACAAACCAAATGACTTTTATACCATCAAAGCGCAGGAAATAAGAACCAATAACCATCTTTTACATATAAAAAATTTCGAATATTTACCTGAATATTCCCGTAGAGAATTTGTAAAAAAGATTGCGAAAGAAAAAGATCAGTTTACCATTAAAGCATCTTCGATAGACATAAACTCGATGGATTGGGGATTTAAAAAAGATGTTTTTTTCTTTCATGCCACATCATTAGTTCTTGATGATGTAAATGCCAATATTTATCGAAATAAAATTCCAAAAGATGATTTAAAGAAAAAACCATTATATAGCGCTTTATTACGTAATATAAAGTTTCCGTTGCAAATCGACACGCTTTTGGTGCGCCATTCAAAATTGGTTTACGAGGAAGAAATTGATTTTGAAAAAGGGCCTGCCAAGCTCACTTTTGATCATTTTAATCTAAAAGCAACTCATATAAAAAGCGGTTTTGGCATAAAAAAAACAGCAGATGTCGACATCAAAATCAATTGCCGTTTTATGAAAGATTCGCCGCTGAAAGTTCATTGGACTTTTAATGTTCTGGATCAAAAAGATGGTTTTACTATAAAAGGCAACATCAAAAATTTTGACATTCGATCATTGGACCAATTTACAAAACCTTATCTAAATGCATCTTTTGATGGAGTTTTCAGTTCATATAGTTTCAATTTTGTTGGAAATAATACAAATGCTCACGGTAGTGCCAGCCTACAATTCAAAGACTTGGGAGTAACTTTTTATAAAAAAGAAAATCCAGAAAAAAAGGCCAAACTAAAAAGCGCCCTTGCCAATTTGATTATGAAAAATGATTCGCACGGAAAAACCAAACAATCAACAATAGAAATAGAAAGGATTCAGGAGAAATCTTTTTATAATTTTTTATGGAGAAGCATTGCTGAATCTTTGAAGAAGATCCTGATTTAGAATAGCATATTTTTAACAGCAAAAAAGCGCAATTGGTACATTGCGCTTTTTGCTTTTTAAAAATTCAAAAATTGAACTAAAAATTATCTTATTTCTGTTCCTCCTTTTTCTTTTTGCTATCATCGATAATAGCTCCTGTTCCAGCACCAACACCGGCGCCTACAATTCCACCTATTATTGCTGCTTCTCCTTTTTTGTGATGGCTAACGACAGCACCTGTTGCTGCTCCTACCCCAGCCCCTATAACAGCGCCTTTTGCAGCACCACTCCATCCTTTTTTCTTAGCTGGAGCTTCTTGAACTGCTTGAGTAGAATGTTTTGTTTCAGAAGTTGCATGATGTTTTACTTCGGCAACAGCCTTATCGTGTTCCTCTTCTTTCATTTTTGCAATTACTAACTGTATAGAATCTATGGCTCTTTGCTTTTCAGTAACAATTCTCATCGAGTCTATAGTGTTTTGTTTTGCCTTATTTATTGCCTCATTTTGCTGTTTCTGACAGCTAGTGATGACCAATGCCAAAAATATTATTGATAGCGTTTTCATAATTACAAGCTTTAAATTTTTACAAAGTAAAAACCAAAACTGTAGAAAAAATTACAGAATTGTAACATTAATTTATAAGATTTAAAGTATAATTAATTGAAATTCAATTTTAGTAAGTACTAAGAATTCTGAAAGCGAGTACAAAAGCAATTACCGATATTACGATTCCAATCATAAAAATATTATAGGCAATTCGCAATAAACGGTATTTTTTTTCCAAGACAATTCCCAGAAAATATAAATCTTTAATCAATGAATTATACAGGTATTCCCTGTCTTTCATCATTTCGTTCATTGCCCACTGGTATTCATTTAAAGGCATTTTGTAAAAGTTTCCAAAAAACAGCAGATTGGTATTTCGATTATCAACATCTTTTTTTGTAAAAACACCTTTTGTCACTTTTGGTCGTGTTGATAGAATTGCAAATATAATTGTAATAACACTCGACATCAGCATAATAAAAGTTGGTAAAACTAAATGCGCATTTTTGGGACTATCCAACTTTGGAATTAATGTAGAAAGCGCTATCGAAATAATAATCGCATTTACAGACAATAAAATATTCGCTTTACTATCGGCAATTCCGCTCAAACGTGTATGATTGCCAAGAGTCACTCTGAATAAAGTATCTATTCCGCGGTCTGGCTTGTTATCTTTTTCAATTTTATCATCTGTTTTTTTTGATTTTTTACTCATTTTTTCAATTTTTTTCCGAAGTCTTTTTATGTTTTTTTCTTTTAAAGGTTGCCAATTTTCTTTAGCATAAGAAGTATAAAACTTATGCGCCGTGGTCAGGAAATATTCATTCACTTTTGCCCACTCCAAATCGGTCATCGATTTACCTTCTGTGTTTTGCCATTCTTTTCTTAAACCCTCACATTTAAAAAGATAATCATCATTGAGAATATGGTGATAATCCGCATCTTTTATTATTTTTTCTAGGTCTGTTTGGGGAACATATTTTTTTTCAGTAGCTCTGATTAAATTGGAAACTGTGTCAATATAGTCATCAGATTTTCCTTTTTCTTTCAAAAAATGACTTGCAATTTCAATACTGAGTTCTTCGTGATTGACATGGTTTTTTGTATAACCCACATCATGAAACCAAGCTGCAACCAATAAAATCTCTTTGTCAGATGGATTTACATTTTCTGCATCACACAAAATAGTTACGGCTCGAACTACTTCAAGCGTATGATTCAGATTGTGATACGTATATAAATCGGACAGCTTATCTTTGATTAAATTTGTAACAAAGTCCTGAGATTCATCTACCAGAGTCATAAAATATTTTTTTATAAATCTAAATTATGAAATTGTTTGCTAAAAAATCATTTGTTATTGATTTAATAAGAATCAAAACCTCAGTTTTGAACCGTTAAAATTCTCAATTTATAGAACTTCGTTCAAAAGTTTTAAAAATCACACTTTCGTATTTAGTTCGTTCTATAAATTAGTACCTTTAACTATTACCACCAAACCAGATATCTAATCATCTATAAATCATGATTTTAAAAAATTGCTTTATAAAAAGAAACATACTATTTTTTGTTGTTGTCTTATTCATTTTGTTGCTTCAATCATGCGCTACTCATCATGCCCAGTATGGCAAAGAGATAGACAAACCAACTGCAGAAAACGAACCAGATTCTACACAAATTAGACATACATTATATTTGATTGGCGATGCAGGAAATGCCGATGAACCTAAGGCTAAGGAAACACTTCAACTTTTTGAAAACAGATTGAAAAAAGCCAATAAAAAAAGTACTCTTTTGTTTCTTGGTGATAATATTTATCCAAAAGGATTTCCAGATACCAACGTTCGAAAAGAGCAGGATTTAGCCAAAACTAAATTAACTAATCAACTGCAATTATCTAAAAGCTTCAAAGGGAAAACCATCTTTATTGCTGGAAATCACGATTGGTATAGCGGAATTAAAGGTTTGGAAAGAGAAGCAAAATTTGTAACTGATTATTTAAATGACAAAAAAGCTTTTCTTCCTCAAAAAAATTGTGGCATAGAAGAATTAAAAATTAGTGAGATGGTAACTCTAATTACCATTGACAGTCAATGGTTTTTGGAAGACTGGGACAAAATCCCAACCATAAATGATGAATGTACTATCAAAACACGAGAAGATTTTTATGATGAACTAGAAAGTTTATTGAACAAAAATCAAGAAAAAACTATAGTCCTCGCACTACACCATCCATTATTGACAAACGGTTCACATGGCGGGCAATATGCTGTAGAGAAAGAAATTTTCCCGTTGGAGAAAAAAATTCCGATGCCTGTTGTGGGTTCGTTTATGAATTTAATCCGAAAAACTTCCGGTATTAATCCGCAGGATATTCAAAACAAAGTGTATCTCAATTTTACAAAAAGAATAAAGACCCTTTTGCAAGATAAAAATAATGTCATTGTCGTATCGGGCCATGACCATAATTTACAATTTATCTACAAAAATAATATCCGTCAAATTATTAGCGGCGCAGGTTCAAAATCAGAAGCTGCGAAAGCTATTAATCCTTATGATTTTTCATACGGAGGAAATGGTTACGTCAAATTAAATTTTTATAAAAATGGTAAAGCCGATGTCGCTTTTTATGGAAATGAAAACCATAAAGAAAAATTACTTTTTGAACAAACTATCATAAGATCAAGAGATACTGTTCCGCCACTTAATCTTCCAATTAGTTTTCCTGAAAGAACCACAGCATCTATTTATACTAAAGAAATGACCCAAAAAAGTATTTTTCATAAATTCTTTTTTGGCCAGCATTACAGGAAATATTACAGTTTACCAATTGATGTCAAAACGGCGACTCTGGATACACTTTTTGGCGGAGTGAAACCTATACGTGAAGGTGGCGGACATCAATCAAAATCCTTGCGACTTGTGGATGCCACTGGAAAAGAATATGCAATGCGTGCTTTGAAGAAAAGTTCATCTCGTTTTCTGCAATCTGTGGTTTTCAAAGATCAATTTGTTTTGAATCAATTTCACGACACTTATGCCGAGGATTTTTTATTTGATTTTTACACCACTTCTCATCCGTATACACCACTTGCGGTTGTCAATCTGGCTGATAAAATTGGCGTAGCTCATACCAATCCACATTTATATTATATTCCAAAAGAAAACGCATTGAAAGGCTTTAATTATAAGTTTGGAAATGAACTTTACTTCGTCGAAGAACAAGTTGGCAGCAGTCAAAAAAACGTAAAAAGTCTGGGAAAACCACTCGATATTATTAGCACTGATGATGTATTGAAAAATATTCGAAAAGATGAAAAATACACCATCGATGAACCCGAATACATAAAAGCCAGATTATTTGATATGCTTATCGGAGATTGGGACAGGCACAGTGACCAATGGCGTTGGGGAGAATACCATGAAAACGGAAAAATAATTTACAAACCTATCCCGAGAGATCGCGATCAGGCTTTTACTAAATATGATGGAGCTTTACTTTTCTTTCTGATGAAAATGCCCGCACTACGCCATCAACAAACGTTTTCTAAAGATATTTATAATGTAAAATGGCTCAATCGCGAACCTTATCCTCAAGATATTGCTTTCTTAAAAACGGCCACTGAAAAAGAATGGCTGACTCAGGCAAAATACATTCAGGAACACCTTTCGGATACAGAAATTGATAATGCTTTTTCTTCATTACCAAAAGAAGTTCAGGATAAAACAATTGATGACATTAAACGTAAATTAAAAATAAGAAAAACAAAACTTCAGGAATACGCCAGAGAGTATTACAACGTACTGCAAAAAACGGTTTTAATCGTTGGAACTGACAAAAAAGACAAATTTATAATTAATCACATCTCAAAAAACAATACCGAAGTCGCGGTTTACAGAATTAAAGACAAAGGCGATGAATTGCTTTATACTAAACAATTCAACGATAAAAAAACCAAAAATATCTGGATTTATGGTTTAGACGATGATGATTTATTTGAAGTAAAAGGCAATACCAAATCTGAGCTTAACATCAAATTGATTGGAGGTCAAAATCACGACTCTTATACAGTTGAAAATGGTGAAAAACTCAAAATATATGATTTTAAAACCAAACCGAATAGCTACGTTTTGGACAAAAAAGCTAAAACTTTTTTGAATGACGATTACGAAACAAATTTGTACAACTACGAAAAGATAAAATACAATTCAATAGCAGGATTTCCTTTTGGAGGTTATAATCCGGATGACGGAGTAAAATTGGGATTTGTTGGTATTTATACAGTAAACAAATTTATTCAAAATCCGTACAGTCAAAGACATGTTTTAAGAGCCAACTATTTATTTGCTACAAAAGGTTATGAATTTATTTATAATGGCGTTATTCCATTAACTTCGAGTAAATGGAGTTTTGAGATAGAATCTAAATTTACGAGTCCAAACTTCTCCATCAACTTTTTTGGTTATGGGAACGAAACCGTAAACAATGATGACATTTATGGAATGGATTACAACAGAGTGCGACTGCGCACCCTGAATGCTTTACCATCGTTAAAAAGAACAGGACGATTTGGAGATGAAATTAACTTTATTACCATTTTTGAAAAAATAAAAGTCGAAGAAACCACCGACCGCTATGTCAACATTCCAGGTGTTGTAGATCCAAGAGTTTTTGATAATCAGCAATATGCTGGAGTTGCCATTAGATATAGTTTTGAAAATTATGATGTGCCTTCACTCCCGACTATGGGATTTGGCTTTTCGCTGGCTGGTAGCTGGAAAATGAATATTGGTGATGCAAAAACAAACTTACCAACAGTAGAAGCAAAACTAAATTTCAATCACAAAATTGATCCAGATGGTCAGTTTGTGTTGGCTACTATTTTAAGATCAAAAGTACTTTTTAATAATAATTTTGAATTTTATCAAGGTGCAACTTTGGGTGGTGATTATGATTTAAGAGGTTTTAGAAACGAACGTTTTTTGGGTAAATCTTCATATTACCAAAGTACCGATTTGCGCTGGAATATTGGTAAAATAAAGAAAAGTATTGTTCCAATGTCATTCGGAATACTTGCTGGTTTTGATTACGGAAGAGTTTGGCTCGATGGCGAAGATTCCCAAAAATGGCATCAATCATTGGGTGGCGGAATTTGGATTAACGGCCTAAATGTAATTACAGGAAGGATAACTTATTTTAAAAGTAACGATGATAAAGCCAGAATTGCTGTAGGTTTAGGGTACGGATTTTAATTTTTCCAAAGTTATTTCATACACATTGGCTTTGGATAAATTTCCTTTTTCTTCTGCGATGATCAGGGTTTTGTTATCTTTAAAACAGATAGCCTCCTTCTGAGAAAAATTATTTAGTTTTAATTCAGTTTGAGTTCCGTTTAGGAAATCACCTTCTTTATAATTCTCAAATAAAAATACTTTGTCATGCGCCAAAAAAACAATTTTGGAAGCATCTGGACTAATGGCTGCACTCGTAATGACGCAATGACGATAGTTATCACAGGTTTTGAATTTGCCAATTAACAAAGCCTGATGATTTCCTGCTACATTTGGAATTTTATAAACGAAAACAGTTCCATCATAGCCTTTGCTCCTATTTTTTGTAAAAAGATAAAAATTGCCTTTATATTCAAAAAAACTTTCTGCATCAAAGAATAACTCGGATTTTTTGGGTGGAAATTCTTTTTGTTCCGGATATGAAAATGAAACTTTATAAGAAGGAATGGTTTCGTCTTTATCTAAGGCATTTTTATCAATTTTATAAATGCATAAATCCTTCCTTTTATTACCATTATTCCCAAAATCTCCAATATATAAGTTCCCGGCCACATCTTTGGTGATGTCTTCCCAATCACCATTGCGAGCTTCGGTAATAGCCAATTTTCGTTGTATTTTCCCTTCTTGAGTATCCAAACCATAAATCACGCTTGGATTTCCACTATCTTCCAAAACCCAAAACAAATTATCTTTTTCAGTATACACGATTCCAGAAACTTCTTTAAGTTTTTTAGGCAAATCGAATATTTTGGTAAGCTTCTCGGAACTGTTTTGGCAAGCTAATAAAACAAATGCAACTAAAATTAGGATAAAATTTTTCATAGATTTTTTTGAATAGACTCAAAAATAACATTTTAATTAAAAATATAAAAGGATTATAAAGTTGAAATTCTATTCTATAAAAGTTTGATAAATTCGTTTCTTTGCCAAACGAAAATCAAAATCCTTTCATGCCAGAATATTTCTTCGATTTAGAATACAACAATCACGTTTATAATGTAAATGAAGTCAACTTCAAAGAATTTGAACGCTGTACTTTCAATCAATGCACGTTTTCTGCCTGTAATTTTATGGATGTTACGTTTATCGATTGTGTTTTTAATGATTGTATTTTTAGCGAAGCCAAAATAAATCATGTTGCTTTGAGAACTGTTACATTTAATCATTGCGAAATCAAAGATGTCAATTTTGCAATGTGCAGCAAACTTATTTTCGAAGTTCGTTTTGACAATTGTGTTCTTGATTTTTCAAAATTTTATACTTTAAAAATAAAAGGAACACCATTTATCAATTGTAGTTTGATAGCTGTAGATTTTATGGCCACCGATTTGACCGAAGTCCTTTTTGAAAATTGTGATTTATACCGCGCCGAATTTGCAAAGGCAATAGCAAATAAAGCCAATTTTAAAACCAGCCATAATTATACTATAGATCCGAAAACCACTAAATTAAAAAAAGCCATCTTCTTATTAGATGGCTTAAAAGGACTTCTGTATAAACACGATATTATAGTGAAATAATTCGCAAACAATAATTTAAAAAACTTGTACTTTATTGCTCAAACATTTTATCAAATCGTTTTTGCATTTCGTCAAAACTTACATATTCTTTATGAGTAGCTATCATCCATTTATAGCCATAAGGATCAAGCACCTGTCCAGCTCTATCCCCGTAGAATTCATCTTTTACAGGCATCACGACAGTTGCGCCTGTATCAATTGCTTTTTGAAAAACTGCATCAACATCTTTAACATACAATGCAAATGTCAGGGGGTTTCCACCGAGAGATGTGGGACTTATGTTTTTCCACTCTTCATTTTCTTCAGATAACATCAGTAAAGATCCTTCTATTAGGATTTCTGCGTGAGCTACTTTCCCATCTGGATGTAGTAATTTGCCTTGCTCTATAGCTCCAAAAGCTTTTTTGTAGAATTCGATTGCTTCATGGCATCCTTTAATTGCGATATAAGGACTCAATGAATGTGCTCCAGGATAGATGTGTGAATTTTCCATAATGTGTTGTTTTTTAATTTTTAAACTTAAATAAACCGCAACTTAAAATTACACACTTATTTGCAAATCAATACATTACAAATAAAATTTAACTAATAATTTAGAAGCTTGATTGCTCAACATAAAAAAAATCGAAACAAGATTGCTTCGATTTTTATAGTTCTAAATATAATTTAGTTAAATCTGTTTTGCCAGTATAAAATCTTCCATTAAATAACCATTTCCTATTTCAATATCAATCTCCGAGATGATTTCAAAACCTAGTTTTTGATAAAAAAATAACGCTTTGTTAAAACGGTTTACATTTAATAAAAGTGAAGTAAAGTCATTTTTTTTAGCAGCAATCTCAATAAAATCAATTAGTTTTTTACCAATTCCTTTGCCTTGAGTTTCTGGCAAAACATAAATTTTATGAATTTTTGTTTGTTGCTTTTGATTATAAGAATGTTCAAAAGAAGCAAAGCCTAAAACATTCTCATTTTCTTTAGCTAAGATAAAATGATTTCCATTATTGATAATGCTGTCTTTTATGGTTTGTTCATTATAAAAAGCATCCAACATATAATCTAATTGTTGCTTCGAGAGAATTTCTCCATAGGCAATTGGCCAGGTTTGATAAGCTATGTCTTGAATTATTTTAATGTCAGCAAAAGTCGCCTCTGAAATTGTAATCATATTTCGTTTAAAAATCTTTTAATTTTATAAAAATATTTTGGTAGTCCAATGATAACACAAAAAAAGTATCCCGAAAATCGAGATACTTTATAAAAATATAATTGTTATTAATCGTTAAAAATGCGATTTTCTTGTTCGCTCACCCTGATAAAAGTGGTTCTTTTCGTTAGTTCTTTTAATCTTGAAGCTCCAACATAGGTACAAGTACTTCTTAAACCGCCTAAAATATCCAAGACTGTATTTATAACTTTTCCTTTAAAAGGAACCTGAACCGTTTTTCCTTCGCTTGCTCTATATTCTGCAACACCTCCAACATGTTTATCCATTGCTGTTGTAGAACTCATTCCGTAAAATTGCTTGAATTTTTCACCATCAATTTCAATAAGTTCTCCGCCACTTTCTTCATGTCCGGATAGCATTCCACCCAACATCACAAAATCAGAACCAGCTCCAAAAGCTTTAGCCACATCCCCAGGAGTCGTACAACCGCCATCACTGATAATATGTCCACCTAAACCGTGAGCCGCATCAGCACATTCAATAATTGCTGAAAGCTGTGGATAACCAACACCTGTTTTTACACGAGTCGTACAAACTGAACCAGGTCCAATTCCAACTTTTACAATATCAGCACCAGCTAGCAATAGTTCTTCAACCATTTCGCCAGTCACTACATTTCCCGCAATAATAACTTTGTCTGGGAATTGTTTGCGCGTTTGTTTCAAAAATTTTACAAAATGTTCTGAATATCCATTGGCAACATCAATACAAATAAATCGAATCAATGGATTTGCATTAATGATTTCAGTAATTTTCAAAAAATCTTGTTTTCCTGTTCCTGTACTTATTGCAATATAATTATAGATATCTGGAGAAGCATTTTTTAAGAAATTATTCCATTCCTGAGGTGTATAATGCTTGTGAATTGCTGTAAATAATTGCTGTTCGGCCAAAACTGTTGCCATCTCAAAAGTTCCAACTGTATCCATATTTGCCGCCATAATTGGAATTCCTGTCCAAATACTCGTGCTGTGTAAAAATGTATAATTTCTTTCTAAAGATACTTCGGATCTACTTTTTAAAGTGGATCTTTTAGGTCTAATCATTACATCTTTAAACCCTAATTTTAAATCAGATTCTATTCTCATTTCCCTGTATTTTGATTTTGAGCAAAGGTACCTTTTTCGACAGCAAACTTGTCTTAATAAAACTATAAACTAATTTCCTTTCCCAACAAATATCGGGATTAACATTGAAAATTAACCGTGAATTGTTTCTCCTTTTCCATAATTAGCAATGATCGATTCTTCGTAAGCTAACCATTCTCTCCAACGCTTTTCAACATCAATTCCAACACCATATTTTCTGGCATAAGTGATGAATGTAGTATAATGCCCTGCTTCGCTTTCCATTAATTCTCTGTAAAAAACAGCTAATTCTTCGTCTTTAATATTTTCAGACAACACTTTGAATCGTTCGCAGCTTCTGGCTTCAATCATAGCTGAAAATAACAAACGTTCAACCAGGCCTGAAACTCTGCTTCCATCGCCACTTTTTTTCATGTACAAGTACAATTCATTCACGTAATCATCTTTACGCTCACGGCCTAATTTTAATCCACGTTTGATGATAATATTGTGTACTTGCTCAAAATGATCGATTTCTTCTTTAGCCAAAGCCAATAAATCCTTCACTAAATCCTGATGTTCCGAATTGTTAGTAATAATTGTAATAGCATTGGTAGCCGCTTTTTGTTCACACCAAGCATGATCGGTAAGGATTTCTTCTATGTTTTTCTCTACAATATTAACCCATCTTGGGTCAGTTGGTAATTGTAATCGTAATACGCCCATTTCTTTTTGTTTAAATGTTTACATTGTTTAAGGTTTAAAGTTGAAGCAAATGAAAAAAGTTTAAAGTTTTGGAATGCTTTAGCAAACACGAAACTTTAAACTTTTAAACTTTAAACTTTTAAACTAAAATTTAGAACACAAAGATCGCTCTTTCGCTCATCATTTCGTTTACTTCATTAGCTACTTCTTCGATAACGTCTTCGTTTGTGTGATCTGCCAAAACTTTGTCGATCAAAGCAACAATAGTTTCCATATCTTCTTCAACAAGACCACGAGTAGTTACTGCAGCAGTTCCTACACGAATACCAGATGTAACAAATGGTGATTTATCGTCAAAAGGAACCATGTTTTTATTTACAGTAATTTCTGCTTTCACCAAAGCATTTTCAGCTTCTTTTCCAGAAATCCCTTTGTTTCTAAGGTCGATCAACATCATGTGATTGTCTGTTCCTCCAGAAATAATATTGTATCCTCTTTTCACAAAAGCATCAGCCATAGCTTTAGCATTTTTTTGCAATTGCAAAGCATAAGTAAAGAACTCATCTTGTAAAGCTTCACCAAAAGCTACCGCTTTTGCAGCTATAATGTGCATTAATGGCCCACCTTGATTTCCTGGGAAAACAGCAAGATCTAATAATGATGACATCATTCTGATTTCACCTTTTGGAGTAGTTAATCCCCAAGGATTTTCAAAATCTTTACCCATCATAATCAAACCTCCACGTGGTCCACGCAATGTTTTGTGAGTAGTTGTAGTCACAATATGACAATGAGGAATTGGGTCATTCATCAAACCTTTGGCAATAAGTCCAGCTGGGTGAGAAATATCAGCCATTAAAATAGCTCCAACACTATCAGCAATTACTCTGAAACGCTCAAAATCCATATCACGAGAATAAGCCGAAGCTCCTGCGATAATTAATTTTGGCTGTTCTTTGGTGGCAATTTCCTGAATTTTATCATAATCCAAACGACCAGTTTCTTTATCTACACCGTAAAAAACTGGAGTGTACAAACGTCCAGAGAAGTTTACTGGCGAACCGTGAGTTAGATGTCCACCATGTGATAAGTCGAAACCTAAAATTTTATCACCTGGTTTTAGGCAAGCAAAAAACACAGCTGTATTAGCTTGTGAACCCGAGTGTGGCTGTACATTTGCATATTCAGCACCAAATAATTCTTTGGCTCTGTCAATAGCAATTTGCTCAATTACATCCACTACTTCGCATCCTCCGTAATATCTTTTGCCTGGATATCCTTCAGCATATTTATTTGTTAAAACAGATCCAGCTGCTTCCATAACATCGTCACTTACGAAGTTTTCAGAAGCAATAAGCTCTAATCCGTGAATTTGTCTGTCTTGCTCTTCTAAAATAAGGTCAAAAATTTGTGTGTCGCGTTGCATTTCTTTGATTTTCGTTAATTTGTCGCAAAAATACAAAAAAACGTTTGTTTAACTGTAAGATTATAATATATTTGACAAGTAATTTTCAACAAACAATTAACATTATCATGCGAATAACAGCCAACGATACTTCAAGAAAATCATGGTTAGAAGTACAACCTGACAGTGATTTCCCAATACAAAACATTCCGTTTGGAGTTTTTCTTACCAAAGAAAATATCGTTACGGTAGGAACTCGTATTGGTGATTTCGCAATAGATTTAGGTGCTTTACAACAACTAAATTATTTTGAAGGAATCGAACTTACAGACGATATGTTCATGCAGGATACTTTGAATGATTTCATATCGGATGGACAAAAAACCTGGAGATTGGTACGAAATAGAATCGCTGATATTTTTGACGAAATAAATCCAGAATTAAGAGACAATCATAACCACAGAAATATTGTAATTTTTAAAATGGAAGATGTAGAAATGCAACTTCCTGTATTAATAGGTGATTATACTGATTTTTATTCCAGTAAAGAACATGCAACCAATGTTGGTAAAATGTTTAGAGATGCCGAAAATGCTTTATTACCAAACTGGCTTCACATACCAATAGCGTACCACGGTAGAAGTTCATCTATCATCCCATCTGGAATTCCTGTTCATAGACCAATGGGACAAATCCTTCCAAATGGTGAAACCACTCCTGTTTTTGGACCATCAAGATCTGTAGATTTTGAACTAGAAACTGCTTTCATCACTACTGATTGTAATATTATGGGAGAAACGATTCCGATTAGCGAAAGTGAAGATTTTATTTTCGGAATGGTTTTAATGAATGACTGGAGTGCTCGTGATATTCAAAAATGGGAATATGTTCCTCTTGGACCGTTCTTAGCTAAAAGTTTTGCGACTTCTATCTCTCCTTGGATAATAACAATGGATGCTCTGGAACCTTTTAGAACCAAAGGACCTAAACAGGAACCAACACCTTTTCCTTATTTACAACAAAAAGGAAAACACACATTTGATATTAATCTTGAAGTAGCTATTGCACCTGAAAATACTGAACCAACTGTTGTTTCGAGAACCAATTTTAAATATATGTATTGGACAATGAGCCAACAATTAGCGCATCATACTTCTAATGGTTGTCGTGTTAATTCGGGTGACATGATGGGTTCTGGAACAATTTCCGGACCTACTCCTGACAGTTATGGTTCAATGTTAGAATTAACGTGGGGTGGAAAAAATCCTTTGAAATTAAATAATGGTAGCGAACGTAAATTTATAAATGATGGCGATACTGTAATTATAAAAGGATATAGTCAAAACGGACAAGTTCGTATTGGTTTTGGTGACTGCTCAAGTAAGTTACTTCCTCCATTCGCAAGACAATAAACTAATTCCTTCTATACAAACCGACAATTCATTCTTGTCGGTTTTTTTTTGAAACATATAACGAAATAATCTAAGTTTGCAAAAATAACCAAGCCCCTTTTTACTATTCATTCCCCAAACAAAATGAAAAACATTACTTTTTTAATTACATTTTTTATCCTACTAACTTCTTGTGGTGTAAAACAAACCCAAAACAATTTAACTTCTGGAAATTATGATGCTGCAATTGATATTGCACTTTCAAATTTAAGAGCTAATAAAGACAAAAAAGGAAAACAGGATTACATTTATTTACTCGAAGAGGCTTTCGCTAAAGCTAAAGAACGAGATTTAAGCACGATCAGTTTTTTAAAAAAAGAAAACAATCCTAGAGACTTTGAAAAATTATACAATACTTATTTGGCTCTTAATGATCGTCAGGAAAAAATCAAACCATTACTTCCTCTAAAATTAATCAAGGAAGGACGAGATGCTATTTTTCCATTTGATAATTACACCGACGGAATTATTAGCAGCAAAAATGCTTTGTCCAATTATTTATATACAAATGCAAAAGCTTTGATGCTAACCAAAAACAAAATGAATTATCGCAAAGTTTATGATGATTTGACTTATTTGGATAAAATAAATCCAAACTATAAAGACGCTGCCAAAATCATGGACGAAGCTCAATTTAAAGGAACTGATTTTGTAATGGTGTATACTCAAAATGAAACTAATATGATCATTCCTGCTCAATTGCAAAATGATTTATTAGATTTCAAAAGTTATAAAATGAACGACAAATGGACCATTTATCATAGCGTAAAACAAAAAAATACCTATTACGATTACGGAATGTTTATCAATTTTAAATCAATTTCAATTTCGCCAGAGCAAATAAAAGAAAGAGAATTTGTAAAAGAACGCCAAATTGTAGATGGTCAAAAAAAACAGATAGATGCTAATGGGAATGTTGTTTTGGACAGACAAGGAAAGCCTGTTATGGTTGATAATTTAGTCAATGCAACAGTAAGAATTTATGAAGTTCGTCAATTGAAATCATGCCAAATTACAGCAAAAGTTGATTTTGTTGACAACGCCACCAAACAACCATTGGAATCTTTCCCAATTGCCAGCGAATTTACCTTCGAAAACATCTACTCCACTTACAAAGGAGATCGTAGAGCTGCTGACGATAATTATTACGCCTATTTTGATAAAAAAATAGTTCCATTCCCCTCTAACGAACAAATGGTTTTTGATACAGGAGAAGATTTAAAAAATAAAGTCAACTCCGTAATTTCTAAAAACCAGTTTAGAAAGCAATGAAATTAAACAAAACAAAAACAGGCTGCCCTTTTGGATAGCCTGTTTTCGTTTGATTAAATTAATAAACTTTGTTTCCCTTTTTAATTAAATTCTTCTTTTACAAAACCAATAACGGAGCAATTATACCAAAACTAATTTGTCCTGTTGTTCCATCTTTAACGCCAAAGGTGTTTTGAGCATAAGTTGAATAATTGTTTTTCTTAGCAATATAGCCGGCATAAAACTTTAAGTTAATATCCGAAAAAGGTGAAAATTCAATAGTTGGAATAATACCATAAGTATTCAATAAATTACTTTTTTTATTAGGATCGGGATTTCCATTCCAATAAGCATTGCTGCTCATCACCGTAAACAATAAATTTAGTTTTGGACGAATTAAATATTCGGCTCTAAACCAATTGTCTATATAATTAACATCTTCGGCGGCATAAGCATACTTACTTTTCACAATATTAGTAACCACACCTTTACGATCTAAATCTTCATTACTGTATTGAAAATCATAAAACAGTACCAATTTATTTGCTTTAAATTTATTTCCCAAAGACACAAAATTCCCCTTAGCATTTTTGGCATCATTATAAAAACTATAACTATATGTCGTCTCCCATTTACTGTCAAACAAATGACCTTTCCAATTACCTACTGCAACAAGTGGCATTTTGGATATTTCAATTCCTGGAGGCAAATTCGTAGCATATTGATCTTGAAAAGTTTTGTTTCTAGAATTCAATAACTGAAAATCAAAAATATTTTTATGATCCTCTAATGCAAACGAAAAAGATGCTCCTACCAAGAAATTTTCCGCTGTATTATTAATAGTATTATAAGATAAAATTTCAATTGGATTTGTTAAAAGTTCATAGCCCCCCCAATCGCCTACCATTTTCCCAAAACTAAATTTTGCTTGTGGTGTTACATCAAACACTAAATAAGCTAAATCAAGTGCCCGAATAGTATTATCCACAGTATTGGCATCAGCTATTTTGGTATATCTATTTCTAAATCTAAAGAAAATTTTGTCATGAATTTTCCCTTTCATTTCCAATCGTAATTGGTTCAAAGAGAAAGCAGAATTTGTAAAATTTCCATCAACAAAATAATTATCAAGAGCCATGCGGGTATTGAAAATTACATCCACATCTTTTAACAAGGCTAATTTTGGAGTTGGAATCAATGGTTGCTGTCCTGTATTTTCTTCAAGTGTTTTTATTTGCCCAAAGGTTAAAATAGGCAACATGACAACTGTCAAATAAAGTAGAATTTTTTTCATATGTGGTGTTTGAATTAGTATTTAACTATCTTTCACAACAATAAATCTTAGGCATTTATTAAATTTATTTAAGGTTTCCAAAAATTACATTTCCTGTTTCAATATCATAAACAGCTCCAATAATTGTAATTTTCTTTTGATCAAAACTCTCTTTTAAAATAGGCTCTGAGTTTTTCAAAAAAGTAACTCCGTGTTCAACATTTGCATCAATTGCCTTTTCATAAGTCAATGTATTGTCGCTGACTAATTTTTTTTCTTCCTTCTCATTTGCAATGTATTCAACTATACTTTTGATATGATCGGGTTGGTCATAATTTCCTTTTGAATCTATAAAAGCCTTTACAGCACCACATCCTTTGTGTCCCATAACGACAATTAATTTGCAATCCAAATGTTCTACAGCATATTCGATACTCCCTAATTCGTAGTCACCAATAACATTTCCAGCGGTACGGATGGAAAAAATATCACCCAAACCTTGGTCAAAAACAAGTTCGGTTGGAACTCTGGAATCAGAACAGCTTACCACTATCGCAAATGGATGTTGACCTTTTTTTAATTCTCTAAGTCTTTCGAGAGTTTCGTCTGGATGCACAGGTTTTCCAGCAGTAAATCTTTTGTTTCCTTCTTCTAATTTTTGAAGAGGTGTTAGATTTTTGCTTTTAGTTTGACTATAAGCCGATAATACGCTTATAAATAGTAGAAATAATAATCCTCTTTTTATCATCACCTTTCTAATTTACAAAAAAATAATAAGTCAACCTATTGATTTTTGGTTAACTTATTATTATTAACATTTTTTTTGCAAATTTAAAAACATCAAAATAGTTAGATACTGACTTTTATCATAGATGGTAAATTAGCGCTGCAGTTCTCTTACGCCTTTAAAACACAATGGTCTTATTTATAGATTGTTAAGTAGATAGATTTAAAAATACCTTAAGTACATATTTTATCAAAAAAGAATTTTTATTACATTCTAATACATTTCTGGAGTCAAAACAACCTTAAATAAATTCTTTTGATTCTTGTCTCTGTAAATATAAACAACAGTAGAATTATTATTTCTAAAAGCTTCAAGACTTGGATTTGTTTTTGAAGTACTCAAAATCTCTTTCTCGACAGATTTTTTCAAAGCATTGACATCGATAGCTTCTTTTTTGACGTGCACCAAAGTAAAATCATATTGAACAATATTATCAGGCAATGAATTAACGCTTTCCATACAAATATCCTCGCTAATCATCATCGGACACGCTTTATTGTAATTTTCAACCAATGGCTTTATTTCGTTTCCTATTGTTTTATTTTTAAAGAAAAACTGTTGCGCCAAAATCACCAAAACAACAACAAAAACAATTTTAATTCCTTTCCGAATGAATAATTTCTTATTTGTTTCTTTTTTTAGCATAGCATTTTTGTTAGTTACTTTAAAAAGTTTATTTCAAATATAAAATAATTTAGGACAGTAAATTTGAAAAAAAATAGAGTTTTATATTTAAAAGAAATCAAAAAACCATTGTTGATTCGATTCGATAATTAAAATTGTTTTTTAATTAATTATAAAAATGAAAATACAATTATAAAACAGTCATTTTAAGTTAATTTATTTTTTTTCCCACAAAACCTTTACGATTTGTTAAAAAAATGACTTTTAGAAAAAAAATCAATTTGCTAATAAAAAATAATTGTATTTTTGCACCGATGAAAAAAACAGAAACATATATAACAATTATCTCCAGGATAATAACACCTACGGCTTCTCCCGAAGTACGGATGCTATAGTAGTAGCTTCCACAGTGTAATCGTAATATATTTATTCATTTCTTATTTTATCGTTTTGAAATTATTTCCATATTTATTTGGATTAATACATCCTAAAAAAATCACCAAACAACATTTATCACACTGTAATTCAACAACTTGGATTATCCCTAATTGCTTTTATCATATATTTGATAATTCAAAAAGAGAATATTTCAAACAGGGTTGCAGCACATTTTTTAACCTAAAATTTAACTCTTGAAATGAACATTTCTATTGTAGTAACTCAGGAAGAACACTATAAATATGCACAAGAAATATGTGACACAATAGAATCATCTGCCCTGTTAAGAGGTACTGGGATTGCCAAAAGAACACCTGAATACATTATAAAAAAGATGGAAAAAGGTGATGCAGTTATTGCATTAAACAATGGGATCTTTGCTGGTTTTTGTTATATCGAAAGTTGGCAACACGGTCAGTTTGTAGCGCACTCCGGCTTAATTGTACATCCTGATTATAGAAATTTGGGACTTGCCAAAAAAATTAAATCGTTTGTATTTGAATATTCATTAAAAAAATATCCAAATGCCAAAGTTTTTGGAATCACAACTGGATTGGCAGTTATGAAAATCAATTCTGAATTGGGTTACAAACCTGTGCCTTTCTCTGAACTTACAAACGATCCAAGTTTCTGGAAAGGATGCCAAACCTGCACCAACTTTGAAATTTTAAAAAGTAAAGATTACAAAATGTGTTTATGCACCGGAATGCTTTATGACCCAAAAGAAAAACCAAAAGATCCGCCTAAACATCCTTTTAATGTTAGGATCTGGAATCGTCTAAAAGAAATTAAGCAAACATTCCTAGACAAGAAATAATTAGTTTTCAGTAAATAAATAACAAATAAATCATAGCTAATAGCCAACAGCTAATAGCGTATAGTCTAAAAAATGAAATCGGAGATTCACAAACTCCACAAAAACAATATAAAATGGGAAGTAAAAAAGTAGTATTAGCATATAGTGGAGGTTTAGATACATCTTATTGTCTAAAATATTTAAAAAATGAAAAAGGTTTTGAAGTTCATACCGTATTAATCAACACAGGAGGATTTGACGATGCCGAATTGAAAGCTATCGAAGACAGAGCCTATGAATTAGGAAGCGCGAAACACGCGAACCTTACCATTTTGGACAAATATTATGACAAAGCTATCAAATACTTGATTTACGGAAATGTATTAAAAAACAACACATATCCTTTATCTGTAAGTGCTGAACGTGTTTTCCAAGCTATCGAAGCCATTAAATATGCTAAATCTGTTGGTGCTACTGCTATCGCCCACGGAAGTACTGGTGCAGGAAACGACCAAATTCGTTTTGACTTGATTTTCCAAACCATCGCTCCCGAAATAGAAATCATCACTCCTATCCGTGACTTAAAACTTTCAAGACAGGAAGAAGTAGATTATTTAGCAAAAAACGGAGTGCACTATTCTTGGGAAAAAGCGCAGTACTCTATCAACAAAGGACTTTGGGGAACTTCTGTTGGAGGAAAAGAAACTTTGACTTCCGGAAAACCATTGCCAAGTGAAGCGTATCCATCTCAATTGCAAAAAGAAGGCGAAGAAAAAGTAACTCTTGAATTCAAAAAAGGGGAATTAGTTGCCGTAAACGGTGTGGCCGATAAGCCTTCAAACAACATCGTAACTCTTGAAAAATTAGCTAGTGCTTACGCAATTGGTAGAGATATTCACGTAGGTGACACCATTATCGGAATCAAAGGAAGAGTTGGTTTTGAAGCTGCTGCTCCAATTATTATTATCAAATCACACCATTTATTAGAGAAACATACTCTTGGAAAATGGCAACAATACTGGAAAGAACAACTAGGAAACTGGTACGGAATGTTATTCCACGAAGGGCAATTTTTGGATCCTGTGATGAGAAACATCGAAACTTTCCTTGAAGACACTCAAAAAACCGTAAACGGAACAGTAACTGTTTCTTTGAAACCGTACCACTTCTCATTAGACGGAATCGAGTCTCCAAACGATTTGATGAATACCGGTTTCGGTCAATACGGAGAAATGAACAACGCTTGGACATCAGACGATGCTAAAGGATTCATCAAGATTTTAGGTAATGCTCAAAACATATTCTCTTCTGTAAACAAAGAGACTTACGAGTAGGCATTTCTTCAGATAAATAAGAAGCGAAAGTTTAGGCATTTTCAGCGGGCATTGGTTCCCGCCATCATTCCAATCTTGTGGGCTGAACCCCAGCCCACAAGGATTTTCCCTTCTGTCGGGGCTAAAAAGGAAACATTAGTTTTTGTAAGCCTTAATCCTGCAAGGTCTTTTTCTGACTTTGACATGATTTTCAAGGTTGAATCCTGCAAGGTTTTTTTTCAAACCTTGTAGGTATGCTTAAAATACACAAATACCTACAAGGTCAAAAAAGACCTTGCAGGAAAATGACAAAAGACATTCAATTTTATAAATAAAAAATTATGATTAATGTTGGAATAATAGGCGGTTCAGGCTATACGGCGGGAGAACTCATCAGAATTTTGATGAATCATCCCAACGCAAAACTCGATTTTGTGTACAGCACCACCAATGCCGGAAAACAACTTCATGTAGCACATCAAGATTTGTTGGGCGAAATTGATTTTACTTTTACCGATAAAATCAATCCTGAGGTAAACGTAGTTTTCTTGTGCTTGGGACATGGAAAATCAAAATCTTTTTTGACTGAACATAAATTTGCAAGCCATACCAAAATCATTGATTTAGGAAATGATTTCAGATTGCACAAAGATGAAGTTTTTGACGGTAAAAAATTCATTTACGGATTGCCTGAATTGAACAAAACCGATATCAAAAAAGCGCAATACATCGCCAATCCTGGTTGTTTTGCAACAGCGATTCAATTGGCGCTATTACCATTGGCTTCAGACGGATTATTGAATGACGACGTTCATATCAACGCCACAACAGGAAGTACAGGAGCCGGAGTAAGCCTTTCGGAAACCTCGCATTTCAGTTGGAGAAACAACAATTTTTCACACTATAAAGCTTTTGAACACCAACATTTAGGCGAAATTTCAGAAAGTTTGCATCAATTACAGGCTGATTTCAAAAACGAATTACTTTTCATTCCGAACAGAGGTGATTTCCCAAGAGGGATTTTTGCGACTTTATACACAAAATCAGAAGCTAACTTAGAAGATTTGGTTGCCAAATACGAAGCATTTTATAAAAATCAGCCATTTGTAACCGTTACAACTACCAATATCAACATGAAACAAGTAGTGCAAACGAACAAATGTATTATTAGTTTAATGAAAAAAGGAAACCGGATTTTGATCACTTCGGTGATCGACAATTTAGTCAAAGGCGCCTCTGGCCAAGCCATTCAAAACATGAATTTAATGTTTGGACTGGAAGAAACCACAGGATTGCATTTGAAACCAAGCGGATTCTAGAAAAAAATGTTTCAGGTTTGAAGTTTCAAGTTACTCACTGAACTTAAAACTTTAACATGGAACATGAAACATTAAACTTTAAACAAAAAATTAAAATGAACTTATTCGACGTTTACCCATTATATCCTATTACGCCTGTAAAAGCAGTAGATTGCACTATTTATGACGATAAAGGAACAGAATATTCAGATTTATACTCTGGCCACGGAGTAATTTCTATCGGACATGCACACCCGTATTATTTAGCCAAAGTAAAAGAACAATTGGATAATTTGAATTTCTATTCAAATGCTATTCAAAATCCTTTACAAGTAGAATTGGCTGCCAAATTAGGTAAAATGTCCGGCTTAACTGATTACAACTTATTTCTTTGCAGTTCAGGTGCTGAAGCCAATGAAAATGCTTTGAAAGTAGCTTCATTTCATACGAATAAATCAAGAGTTATTGCTTTTCATAATTCGTTTCATGGAAGAACTTCGGCTGCTGTTGCTGTAACCGATAACAAGAAAATTGTTGCACCAATTAACGCGCAGCAAGTCGTTACTTTTTTACCTCTGAATCAATTTGAATTGGTTGAAGCTGAATTGCAAAAAGGCGACGTTTGTGCCGTAATCATTGAAGGAATTCAAGGTGTTGGCGGTGTAGATCAAGGAACAACTGAATTTTTCCAAGCATTGGAAAAAGCTTGTAAAGCACATGATGTTGTTTTGATTTTAGATGAAGTGCAATCCGGTTATGGAAGAAGCGGTAAGTTTTTCGCTTTCCAACATCACGGAATCAATGCCGATATTATAACTACTGCCAAAGGAATGGGGAACGGTTTCCCTATTGGAGGAGTTTTGATTTCGCCTAAATTCAAAGCCAGTCATGGTTTATTAGGAACTACTTTTGGCGGAAGTCATTTGGCTTGTGCTGCCGGAATTGCCGTTTTGGATGTTATGGAAAAAGAAAACCTAATTGCAAACACTAATAAAATTTCTAGCTATTTCATGGAAGCAATTAAACAGATTCCTGAAGTTATCAAAGTGAAAGGAAGAGGTTTGATGCTGGGGATTGAATTTGATTTTGACGTGAGTGCTTTGAGAAAAAAATTGATTATTGAAAAACATATTTTCACCGGAGGAGCCAACAATAAAAACGTATTGAGAATTCTACCTCCGTTGACAATTACTACTGAAGCTATTGATGCTTTTATCGTTGCTTTAAAGGAATCATTGGCCGAATTGAAAGCATAATAATTTTTCACCATATAAGGCATATAAGGAAATATTAATTTATCTAACTTAAATGAACTTACATGTCTTATATGATTGATTTTTTTTAATTCATCTTTTGCTGTTAATAACCAAACCATAAAAATGAGCACATTATTATCCATAGAAAAAAGAAATGCTGTTTTAACCACAATGGCAACTCTTTTAGAACAAGAAAGAGAAGCCTTAAAAAGCATCAACCAACAAGATTTAGCTAATTACAATGGTGAAGATTTGGCTATGGAAAAACGTTTGCTTGTGGATGATGCCAAAGTGGACGCAATGATTCTTTCGGCAAAGCAATTGGCTGGCCAGGAAGATCCTGTTGGGCAAATTCGCTATGAATTCACCCATGACAACGGAATGAAAATCAGCAATAAAACGGCAGCTTTTGGAACTATTTTGATCATTTATGAATCCCGTCCGGACGTAACTGTCGAAGCGGGAGGAATTGCTTTTAAATCGGGAAACAAAATCCTTTTGAAAGGCGGTAAAGAATCTTTGCTTTCGAACCAAAAAATCGTGAGCCTTTGGCATCAAGCCCTAGAAAGCAATGGCGTTTCTACGGATTGGGTAGAATACTTGAATTATGACAGAGCACAGACTCAAACTTTCTTGGAAAAACCAACACAAAGAGTCGATTTGATCGTGCCTCGCGGTGGCGAAAAATTAATAGAGTTTACCAAAAAATACGCCACTTGCCCAGTTATTGTAAGTGGTCGAGGAAATAACTTTCTTTATATCAATAAAGAAGCCGATTTAAAAAAAGCCCTTGACATTATCATCAACGGAAAAACGACCAATATCGGAGTTTGTAATGCCTTAGACAAAGTTTTGATTGATACTTCGCTGCCAAATTGGGAAGTTTTTGCAACGCAATTAGTTTCGGAATTAAAAAAATACAATGTCGAAGTTTTAGGAGATGCCGCTTTCGCAAAAGCAACTCAGATTCCTGCAATTGAAAACGAAGCTATTTGGTACGAAGAATTCTTGAATTATAAAATTGTTATTGGAGTCGTAAATTCTGATCAAGAAGCAATTGCAAAAATCAATAAATATTGCGGTGGTCACTCGGCTACGATAATTACACAAAACAATGCCGTTGCCCAGGAATTTATGGATAGTGTTGATTCGGCTGCCGTATATCAAAATGCCTCTACCCGATTCACCGACGGCGGACAATTTGGTTTAGGAGGAGAATTGGCAATCAGCACCGACAAACTGCATCAGCGCGGGCCAATTGGTTTACAGCATTTGGTAACCAATAAATGGTATGTGTACGGCGAAGGACAGGTTAGATAAGATTTTCAGATTGTAGATTTGAGAACTTAAAAATATTTTATAGTTAATAATGACAATAGAAACCTTAAATAATAGTGATGTTAGTTTACTAAATGAATTACAGCCTTTTGGTTGGGGCGATATTTTGCCTGCTCATGAGTTTTATACAACAAACACTGATTTTTGCTTTTCTATTCGAATTAATAATGACACTAAAATAGTGGGAATTGGAACCGCTATAATCCATAATGATGTAGCTTGGCTAGGACACATTATTGTTCATGCTGAGAGTAGAAATCAAGGAATAGGGAGATTAATTACCCAATCTTTAGTAAAAGATTCTGTTCCTAAAAATTGCGAGACGATTTATCTGATTGCAACCGACCTTGGATCTCCTGTTTACACAAAAGTTGGTTTTGAAACTGAAACAGAATATCTCTTTTTTAAAGATATAAAAGCAGAGGAATCTTGGAAAATTTCTAACAGTATTATACCATTTCTTCCTCAACATAAAGCTGAAATTGCTGAAATGGATCAACTAATAAGTGGAGAGAATAGGTTATTTCATTTAGAAAAACATCTCAAAAATGGTTTTGTTTATCAAAACAATAATTCTATAGAAGGATTTTATCTTCCAACTTTTGGAGAGGGTTTAATTTTGACTAAAACGAAAGAAGCTGGAATTGAGTTTATGAAAATGAGATTTACGAATCATGATAATGCCTGTTTTCCGAAAGATAATATTGATGCAATTGATTTTCTTTATAAATATGGAGATAAAGAATTTAAAAGAGCTAAAAGAATGATATTAGGCAAACGAAGAAGTTGGAATCCATCAAACTTGTATAATAGAATTGGGGGAAATATAGGTTAATATATTTTAAAAGATCACATATTTTGATTACAAGCTTTTGTTAGCTTTAAAAACAAAAAAATGAACAAATCAGTTAAAAAAAGAATATTACTAAAATTAGGCAGCAACACCTTAACCAAAGAAACCAATCACATTTCGAGAGGAAAGATTGAGGATATTGGTATGCAGATAGCCGCTTTGCAGGATGAATATGAATTCATTATTGTGAGTTCGGGCGCTATTGCGGCAGCCAAACAATTTGTAAAATTGGACAATCACGATAAGGACGTTTTCGTAAAACAAGCCTTGGCTTCTATTGGACAACCTCATTTGATGCGGATTTACAACGAAAACTTTAAGGATTTAGGTCTAAATATTTCGCAATGTTTACTTTCTTATTCGGATTTTGAAAAAGAACAAACCAAAATAAATATTGTAAATACCATAAACGTTTTAGTCAAAAATAATTACATCCCAATTATCAACGAAAATGACACTGTTGCAACGGATGAGATTAAATTTGGCGACAATGATAAATTGGCAGCTTTGACTGCTGTTTTATTAAATGTTGACATTTTGATTATTGCCACTAACACCAACGGTATTTACACCAAATCGTCAATAAATAATGAATCTCCAGAAACAATTGAACTGGTAACTGATTTATCGCTGTTACAAAAGGAAATTGGCGATTCAAAATCATCTCACGGAACTGGAGGGATGCAATCCAAAATCGATTCTGCAGCGATTGCCAAAGCCGGAAATATCGAAACTTGGATTGTTAATGGATTGGAAGATAATTTTATTTTGAAAGCAATGAAAAATGAAATTCCATTCACAAAAATTATTTAAATATCGGCTTTTGGAGCGATATTTAAATTTATCATTGTTTGCAACGATATTGAAAAATATCACTTGTTTACGCGATGTTTAAAAATATCGTTTATTTACGCGATATTTAAAATTATCGTTTATTTACGCGATATTTTGAAATATCACTAATTAATGCGATATTTGAATTATGATAGCAATTATAACAGCCGACATTATCAATTCACGTGCATTAGTGAATCAGGAAATCTGGATATCTCCATTAAAAAAACTGTTAGCCAAGTACGGTTCAACACCTAAAAAATGGGAGATTTACAGAGGTGATTATTTTCAAGTCGAAATTGATGACCCGGACGAAGCTTTACTTTTAGCATTAAAAATAAAAGCATTGATAAAAGGTATTAATGTCAATGAAAAAAAAGCGAATTCAATTGATGTTCGAATGGCAATAGGCTTGGGAACAAAAGAATATACAGCCGAAAGAATTTCAGAAAGCAACGGTACAGCTTTCATTAATTCGGGTGAAAAATTTGAAAAATTAAAAAAAGAGAAAACAACATTAGCCATTCAATCTTCGTTTCCAAATTTTGATTACGAAATGAATTTGTATCTAAAGTTGGCCGTAATACAAATGGATGCCTGGACTATTAATTCGGCTACATTGTTTACCACGTTATTTGAAGATCCTGAGAAAAAGCAAACTGAAATAGGAGCGATTTTAGGCATTGAACAAAATTCAGTGAGCGGCAGATTCAAACGCGCTCATGTAGATGAGATTCTGGAATTAGAGAAAATGTATCGCTATAAACTAAAACAAATCCAGCCATGATTATGATTGTAAAATTAATTTTGGCGCATATTTTGGGTGATTTTTTGCTGCAACCTAACAGTTGGGTTAAAGCAAAAGAAGAAAAAAAAGGGTTTGCCTGGCAATTATATGCTCATGTAAGTATCCATGGTTTATTGTCATTATTATTTTTATACGATATAAATAGTTGGAGATTAATAGTAAGCATTACTTTTAGCCATTTGGTTATAGATTACATCAAATTAAAATTTCAAACAGAAGATTCTAAAATTATTTGGTTTATTAGTGATCAAATACTTCATCTAACGGCGATTTTTCTTTTAGTTGCATATTGGCAAAATAGCGAAAAAGAACTTTTTGCTTTTTTACTTTCAGATTCATTCATAATACTTGCAACTGCGGCACTATTTTTGACAAAACCAGTTTCCATTATATTGGGAGTTTTAACAAAGCCCTGGTCAGAAGCGATTGTGAATGAAAAGGAAAAGTCGCTCCGGTATGCAGGCAAATATATCGGATTTATTGAACGACTGTTGGTTTTTGTGTTTATATGCACGAACCATTTTGAAGCGGTGGGCTTTTTATTAGCATCAAAATCGGTTTTTAGATTTGGGGATTTAAAAGAATCTAAAGAACGGAAACTAACAGAATACATATTAATAGGAACACTATTGAGTTTTGGAATAGCCATATTGGTAGGATTGCTAACTCAATATTTATTGAAAATATAATTATAAAAAAGTTGAAAATTGTTTAATCGTCATTCGGTTAAACAATTAAATGAATTAACGATTAAACATCTAAAAAATGAACTTTATATCCATACAAAACATTGATTCACTCGATAAATGGGTGAAGCAAGCGCTTAAAATCAAAAAAAATCCGCTTAAAAACAAAAAACTAGGAAAGAACAAAACTTTAGTAATGTTGTTTTTTAATTCTAGTTTAAGAACTCGTTTGAGTACCCAAAAAGCGGCCATAAATTTAGGAATGAATGTTATGGTAATGAATTTTGGTAGTGAAGGCTGGACACTTGAATTTGAAGACGGCACAGTTATGAACCAAGGTGCTTCAGAACATATTAAGGAAGCTGCAGAAGTAGTTTCTCAATATGCCGATATTATTGCAATCAGAGCTTTTGCTGGATTAGTAGACAAAGAAAAAGACAATGCCGAAACTGTAATTTCAGGATTCAAGAAGTATGCGACAGTACCAATTGTAAATATGGAAAGTGCTACAGGTCATCCTTTACAATCTCTTGCAGATGCAATCACAATGGCGGAACACAAAACTGAACATAGAGCTAAAGTGGTCCTAACATGGGCGCCGCATCCAAGAGCTTTACCTCAGGCAGTTGCTAATTCTTTTGTAGAGATGATGCAAAAGCAAGAGAATATGGATTTTGTAATTACACATCCAGAAGGTTACGAACTCAATCCCGAAATTACCAAAGATTCCAAAATTGAGTACGATCAAAACAAAGCGTTTGAAAATGCCGATTTTATCTATGCTAAAAACTGGAGTAATTATAACGAATACGGAAAAATAACTAATACTGACCCAAATTGGACAGTAAATGCTGAAAAAATGGCTTTAACTAATAATGCTAAATTCATGCATTGTTTACCAGTAAGAAGAAATATGATTGTAACAGATGAAGTAATCGACAGTGAAAATTCAATTGTCATTGAGCAAGCTAACAACAGAACATATTCCGCTCAATTGGTTTTACAAAAAATATTGAAAAAAAGTTTCTAAGTGTCTAAGTTACTAAGTCGCTAAGCTTTTTTTGGTGACCCAAAAACTTATAAACTTAGAAGCTCAAAAACTTAGAAGCTTTAAAAAAATGAAACAATCGTTATCTATTATAAAAATTGGAGGAAATATCATCGATAATCCGACGGAATTATCTCAATTTCTTTCTGATTTTTCTAAAATTGAAGGCAATAAAATTCTTGTTCATGGTGGTGGAAAATCAGCTACTAAAATGGCTCAAAGTATTGGCTTAGTTCCTCAAATGATTGATGGGCGAAGAATTACCGATAAACCAATGCTGGATGTTGTTGTGATGATTTATGCAGGCGAAATCAATAAAAATATTGTAGCGCAATTGCAAGCCAATAATACCAATGCAATGGGGTTTTCTGGTGCTGATGGAAATTTAATTCAGTCTACAAAAAGAAATCATCCAACCATTGATTATGGATTTGTGGGAGATGTACAAAAAATAAATACACCTTTATTAGAAACACTGATTTCTAGCGGAATTGTGCCTGTTTTTTGTGCTATAACACACGACAAAAATGGACAATTATTGAATACCAATGCTGACACAATTGCTAGTGAATTAGCCATTGCAGCTTCCGAAGTTTTTGAAGTAACTTTAAATTATTGCTTCGAAAAAGCTGGAGTTTTAACAGATGTTGAAGACGAAAATTCAGTAATCAAAAATATCAATCAAGACTTATATTCGCAACTAAAAACAGAAGGTGCTATACACTCTGGAATGATTCCAAAATTGGATAATTGTTTCAATAGCTTGGCTAAAGGCGTTCAAAAAATACGAATTGGACATCATAAAATGCTTCAAAGTAAAGATGCTGTTTGCACAACAATTCAATTGTAATAAAACGTTTTGAAATATATAAGTCATGAAATTTAACATTTCTGCCATCGTAAATAAATTTAAATGACTCCTTTGTTAAATTAAAAAAAATTGCATCTTCGTGGCAAAATTAGAATAATAAATGAAAAACCAAGAAACCCTGATAAAAGAAGCCATTGCGCTCTTAAAATCGCTAATTGAAACCCCCTCTTTTTCAAGCGAAGAAGATCAAACGGCGCTTTTAATTGAAAACTGGTTTAAACAAAACAATATCCCTTTCGAAAGAGAAAACAATAATATTTGGGCTTTCAACCAACATTTTGACAAATCCAAACCAACACTTTTACTTAATTCGCATCACGACACTGTAAAACCAAACCAAGGATACACCAACGATCCATTCAAAGCTATCGAAAAAGATGGAAAATTATATGGTCTTGGCAGCAACGATGCCGGAGGTTGTTTGGTATCCTTAATAGCTACATTTACCCATTTCTATGCTCAGGAAAATCTGCCATACAATATTGTAATTGTTGCTTCTGCAGAAGAAGAAAGCAGCGGAAAAAATGGTCTAAACAGCGTTCTAAAACATTTACCTAAGCTGGAATGCGCCATAGTTGGCGAACCTACTCTAATGCAGTTGGCTGTTGCCGAAAAAGGGCTGTTGGTTCTAGACGTTGTGGTAAAAGGAACCGCAAGTCACGCCGCTCATAACAATCCTGACAATCCGATTTACAATGCAATGGCCGTAATTGACTGGTTCAAAACCTATCAATTCGAAAAAATATCAGAAGTTTTAGGTCCTGTAAAAATGACTGTAACTCAGATTAATGCTGGAAAACAACACAATGTCGTTCCTGCCGAATGTCATTTGGTTGTTGATATTCGAGTAACCGATCGCTACAATAATACCGAAATTTTAGAAACCGTAAGAGCGCATGTTGCCGCGGAAGTTACTCCTCGCTCGATGCATTTAAATTCGTCCTCAATTCCAATTACACATGGTTTAGTACAAGCTGGAATCGCATTAGGTCGAACGACTTATGGCTCACCTACTCTTTCGGATCAATCAGTTTTGAGTTGTCAATCGTTGAAATTGGGACCTGGAGAATCACTGCGATCACACTCCGCTGATGAATTTATATTTATCAACGAAATTGAAGAAGGAATTGAATTATATATCAAAATATTGACAGATTTCTTTAAAAGTTAGGATGTTTTTCAGGAGCTAATCCCGCTATCCGCTGCAATCTTTTTATTTTTAAAGAAAAAATAAAAAGGATTTTCGCTTCTATCGGGGCTAGGGCTTTCTGCAATCAAGAAAATTTTTGAAACAATACAAACTTTTGCGAATCTCTGACTAACCTCTGAGTATCTTTGCAAAACAAAATATAAAAATATGAAACTTTGGGAAAAAGGAATACCAACAGATAAACAAATAGAACATTTCACTGTTGGGAATGACCGTGAATTGGATTTAGTTTTAGCCAAATATGACGCAATAGGCTCTATTGCTCACGCCAAAATGTTAGCACAAATTGGACTTTTGACAGTAGATGAAACTGATTCTTTAGTTTTAGCGTTGGAAGATATTATCGCCGATATTGAAAAAGGGAAATTCGAAATTGAAGATAGTTTTGAAGATGTCCATTCCAAAATTGAATATTTAT
>NZ_DATIDY010000081.1:0-65941 GCF_035456085.1 Flavobacterium sp. | reverse complement strand
TCTGCAGAAGCATTGCGAATGGTTAAGACTAATCTGGAATTTATGCTATCCAAAGATGGTGCAAAAGGTGCCAAAACTATTTTTGTTACTTCTACTTTTCCTAAAGAAGGAAAGACTTTTGTATCAGCTAATCTTGCAGCAACTCTGGCATTATCAGGTAAAAAAGTATTGTTGATTGGTATGGATATCAGAAGTCCAAAGTTGGATCAGTATTTAACTTTGTCAAAGAAAGGTGTTAGTAATTACTTATCATCTGATGATATAAGATTAGAAGAATTGATTGTTAAACAAAATGATTTTGATGATTTATATACACTTTCAGCGGGTATAATACCACCAAATCCTGCAGAACTTTTAATGAGAGATAAAGTAAATGATCTTTTCCAAACGCTTAAGTCACAATTTGATTATATTGTAGTTGATACGCCGCCAGTAAGTTTAGTAGCTGATACTTTGTTGATCTCCAAACATGCTGATTGTTTTATCTATGTAGCTCGTGCTAACTTTTTAGAAAAACGTTTGTTGAGTATCGCCAATAATTTATACAGAGAAAATAAACTTCCGAATATGTGTCTATTGCTCAATGATACTGATGAAACAAAAGGCTATGGTTACGGTTATGGATACGGAACACATTTTGGTAAAACTTCTTGGTTTAAAAAGAAAAGTTAGTACTTTTAGTTAATATATTTTTGTGGAAAAGCCTTTAAACACTACTGTTTAAGGGCTTTTCTTTTTTAGTTTATTTGGACTATTGTGTTCTGTTAATTAGTTAGTGAGTTTTTATTGAAATTTTGTAATAACAATTACAAATCGTGTAATTTCTACCTTAATCTATTTCTTAATTTTAAAATTCACAAAATGTACACTTTTGAAATTTGAACTCACTTTAAATTTCATTTTCTATTGCATTCGGACTTAAATTTTACAGATGAAGGCTCCATTACTAGCATTTAACGATAAAGGAATATACTGCGAGCAAGCAGATGTTTACCTTGATCCCTGGCGTCCGGTTACAAATGCAATTATCACACATGGACACGCCGATCATTCGCGTTGGGGGAATAAAAATTACATCACTCATCATTTTAATGTACCAATAATAAAACACAGGCTAGGAGATATCAATGTTACAGGCAAAGAATGGAATGAAACTTTCACTATAAATGGTGTGAAATTTTCATTGCATCCTGCAGGCCATATTATTGGCTCGTCTCAAATAAGAGTGGAATATAAAGGAGAAATCTGGGTTTTTACTGGAGATTATAAAACTGAAGATGACGGAATTTCAACACCTTATGAAGTGATAAAATGTCATGCTTTTATTACCGAATGTACTTTTGGATTGCCTGCTTTTAAATGGACAACACAAGCTGAGGTTATGACAGACATAAATAATTGGTGGGCCGAAAATCGTGCGGAAGGAAAAACTTCTGTCCTTTTTGGATATTCATTGGGAAAAGCGCAGCGATTATTAAAATATCTTGATACTGATATCGGAAAAATATACACACATGGTGCGATTGAAAATATAACAAATGTTGTACGGCCAATAATTGATTTTCCAACAACTACAAGAATTACTTTTGATACTAAAAAAGAAGATTTATTGGGTAATATTGTTCTTGCACCGCCAAGTGCCCACGGAAGCATCTGGATTAGAAAAATGACTCCTTTTGTTACTGGTTCTGCAAGTGGATGGATGGCGTTTCGTGGCGCAAGAAGACGCCGCGCAGTTGATCGTGGTTTTGTATTAAGCGATCATTGTGATTGGCAGGGATTACTGGAAAGTATAAAAGCTACAGGTGCCGAAAAAATAATTTCCACACACGGATATTCTGATATTTTTTCTAAATACTTACAAGAATTAGGCTATGATGCCAGAACTGCCCATACTCAATACGAAGGGGAATCAGGTGAAATGGATTCTAAAAAAGACGCTGAAGAAAGCACTACAAATCAGAATCTTTAATAGTAGTAAGCAAAAAATAAGAGTATGAAAAACTTTGCTGAACTTATAAAAACATTAGATACTTCTAATAAAACCTCGGTAAAAGTGGATGCTTTAACCAATTATTTTCGAAATGCCAGCGATGAGGATAAAGTATGGACAATTGCAATTCTTTCACATCGTCGTCCGCCAAGACCTGTAAATACTACTTTATTGCGTTTGTGGGCAAATGAATTGGCAGATATTCCGCTTTGGCTTTTTGAGGAAAGTTATCATATTGTAGGTGATCTTGCCGAAACTATTGCACTCGTAATTCCCACCACAAAAGAACATTCAGATAGAAGCTTAACTGAATTTCTACAGGAGATTATAGCTTTAAAAAAGAAAACTGACTTTGAAAAGAAAGAATATCTTCAGAATAATTGGCTGGCGCTAAATTATTACGAGCGTTTTGTTTTCACCAAATTGATTACCGGAAGTTTCAGAATTGGAGTGAGTCAGAAATTAATGACCAGAGCTCTTTCTAAAGCTTTAACTATTGATGAGGATACTTTGGCTTATAAATTAATGGGTGACTGGAATCCGGACAAAATCACTTTTAGGGAATTGATTTTGGACGAAAAAAGCAGCGATTATTTGTCAAAACCATATCCGTTCTATTTAGCATATCCGATAGAAGGTGAACCTTCAAATTTAGGAAATGCCGAAGATTGGATTGCCGAATATAAATGGGATGGAATTCGTTCTCAAACTATTATACGTGACAACGAAATATATGTTTGGAGTCGGGGAGAGGAATTAATTACAGATAAATATCCCGAATTTGCCTCTTTCATCGGAATTATTCCGGATGGAACTGTTATCGATGGAGAAATTCTTCCATTTCAGGATAATGAAATTGGGACATTTAATGATCTCCAAACCAGAATTGGACGAAAAATAGTTTCACCATCAATTCTAAAAAAATCGCCAGTAATAATTAAAGCATATGATTTGTTAGAATGGAAAGGAAAAGATATCCGAAATCTGTCGTTTGAAGAACGCCGAATATTATTAGAAAAATTATACGAAGACATTAAGCATAATGATATTCCGCTGCAACTTTCCGAAAGAGTAAAATTTTCGACATGGGAAGAATTGGCAGAAGAAAGATTACGCTCACGCGAAATGAAAAGCGAAGGACTGATGATTAAACGAAAAGATTCTCCTTATCTCGTGGGACGAAAAAAAGGCGATTGGTGGAAATGGAAAATCGAGCCTTTGGTAATTGATGCGGTTCTGACTTATGCGATGCGGGGTCACGGTCGGCGTTCGAATTTATTCACCGATTATACTTTTGCCTTATGGCATCAAAATGAAAATAATGAGCGCGAGTTAGTCACTTTCGCAAAAGCATATTCAGGCTTAACCGATGATGAATTCCGGATGGTTGACGATTGGATTAAGAAAAACACTCTCGAAAGATTTGGTCCTGTCCGAAGCGTAACACCGCAATTGGTTTTCGAAATTGGTTTTGAAGGCATCGCACTTTCCAAAAGACATAAAAGCGGAATCGCAACCAGGTTTCCTAGAATTTTAAGATGGCGTCACGATAAAAAAATTGATGAAGCTAATTCTATAGAGGATTTAAAAAGCATGATTTTATAAAAATAATAATGAATAGAGAAGAACTTTTTGCTTTAGCAAATGATTGGTTTCGGCAGCAGGGATGGAAACCTTTTCCGTTCCAGACGCAGACCTGGACGGCTTTTTTGCAGGGTAAAAATGGACTTTTGAATGCACCAACCGGAAGCGGAAAAACATACGCACTTTGGTTACCTATTATTTTAAATTACATCAAAAAGAATCCGAATTATAAAATCAAACATAATCCCGGACTCAAAGCTATCTGGATTACGCCTTTGCGATCGTTGTCTGTAGAAATAAAACAAGCAGCGGAACGCGTAGTTCATGATTTAGATACCAAAATGACTGTCGGAATTCGTTCTGGAGATACAACTGCAGGCGAACGGGCCAAACAAAAAGAGAAAATGCCGGATTTATTAATAACCACACCGGAGAGTTTACAATTGCTTCTTGCAACAAAAGGGTATGATAAAATTTTTGGTAAATGTGAAGCTATCGTAATCGACGAATGGCACGAATTATTAGGCTCAAAACGGGGCGTTCAAACGGAATTGGCCTTATCCAGACTAAAAAAAATTGTTCCTGAGATACGCATTTGGGGAATTTCTGCAACAATTGGAAATTTACAGCAAGCACAAGAAGTTTTACTCGGCATTGATTCAGAAGCGTTCCATAATTCTGTTTTGATTAAAGCAGTTATACACAAAAAAATAAAAGTTATTTCGATTATTCCAGACAAAATGGAAACCTATCCGTGGCGTGGACATATGGGATTGCATTTACTCGATGAAGTAGGCAAAATTATAAAGGCCAGTAAAACAACACTTATTTTTACCAATGTGCGTTCCGCTTGCGAAATATGGTTTCAGCGCTTATTGGAAAAATATCCTGAATTTGCAGGCGAAATGGCAATGCATCACGGGAGCATTAGCCGCGAAACCAGACTTTGGGTAGAACAAGCAATTAGAAATGAGGAATTAAAAGTGGTGGTTTGCACTTCAAGCTTAGATTTAGGTGTCGATTTTGCTCCTGTAGAAACTATTATTCAAGTTGGAGGACCAAAAGGTGTGGCCCGTTTTATGCAAAGGGCAGGGCGAAGTGGACATCAGCCTGGAAAAGATAGCGTTATATATTTTCTTGCCACCCATGCAATTGAATTAATTGAAGCTTCGGCTTTAAAAAAAGCAGTTGAAAATAATGTTATCGAAGACAGGATTCCTTATTTAAACAGTTGGGATGTTTTGGTTCAATATTTAAATACACTCGCTGTTTCGGATGGGTTTTTACCTGATGAGGTTTATCAGGAAGTTAAAGGAACATTTTGTTATCAGGCTATGACGAAAGAAAATTGGAACTGGATTCTCAATTTTATTTCTAACGGAAGCCAGAGCCTGCAAGCGTATGACGAATATAAAAAAGTTGAGATCGATGAAAATGGCTGTTTTAAAATCAACAGTCGTTTGATTGCTATGCACCACAGAATGCAGATTGGGACTATAATTGGTGATTCTGTTGTGAACGTAAAATATATGACTGGCGGTTATATTGGAACTATCGAAGAATGGTTTATATCAAAATTAAAACCGGGCGATACTTTTATTTTTGCTGGAAAAAGGCTTGAATTATTTAAAATTAGAAATATGCAGGTTTTGGTTCGAAAAGCAGATCCAAAAAAAACATCAAAAGTTGTCAGTTGGATGGGAGGACGTATGGCTCTTTCGGCACAAATGAGCGAATTACTACGTCAGGAATTATACCGAGCCAATACCGATAATTTGTCGCCAGAGTTAAAAGCTCTCAAGCCATTATTTAACCGACAAAGAAAAGAATCAATTGTTCCCAATGCAGATGAATTTTTAATAGAAACTTTTAGAACCAGAGAAGGATATCACGCTATTTTTTATCCATTTGAAGGCCGTTTTGTCCATGAAGCTTTAGCAAGTTTATTGGCTTACAGAATTAGTTTATTAATGCCGATAAGTTTTTCATTGGCTTACAATGACTATGGATTTGAACTGCTTTCGGATCAGGAAATCGATATGCAGCAAGTTTTGGATAACAATTTGTTTTCGACAGAATATATCCATTATGATTTGCAAAAAAGTCTTAACGCAACCGAAATGGCAAGGCGAAAATTTCGAGATATTGCTGTCATTGCAGGATTGGTTTTTACAGGATTTCCTGGAAAAATGGTCAAAACAAAGCATTTGCAAAGCGGTTCTCAATTATTGTTTGAAGTTTTTAGAGATTACGAACCCGACAATTTATTATTTCAGCAAGCCTATCGCGAAACCTTTGAACATCAACTGGAAGAAGGACGTTTAATTATGGCATTAGAACGAATTCTAAATCAGAATATTATTTGGAAATCCTGTAGCAAACCAACACCTTTTAGTTTTCCTTTGATTACAGATCGATTACGGGAAAAACTTTCAAGTGAAACATTAGCAGAGCGAATCAAAAAGATGACAGCATCATACATGAAATAGAATTATGAAGATAACAATACAAAATCAATCCTTTATTTTGCATACAAGTGGAGCTTTATTTTGGGAAACCAAAAAATGGCTTTTAATTTCTGATGTTCATTTGGGCAAGGTTTCTCATTTTAGAAAACATGGCGTGGCAATTCCACAAAATGCTATTGAAGAAAATTTCAATAAGCTAACCAAAGTTGTGGAATTTTTTAGACCCGAAAAGGTGTTTTTTCTTGGAGATTTATTTCACAGCTCCAAAAATTATGAATGGATTTTTTTTGAAGAGTGGGTAAATTGTTGCGTTAGTGAGCTTGTACTTATTGTTGGTAATCATGATATTATTGATAAAAAAAATTATACAGATATTAATATCAGCGTTTTGCAATTTTTTGAAATTGATAATTTTTTATTGACTCACCAACCAAAAGAAATGAAAGGCTGGTTTAACTTTGCGGGTCACATTCATCCCGGAGTAATTTTGCGCGGTCTAGGCGGACAGTCATTAAAACTTCCTTGCTTTTACCAAAAAGACAATCAGATGATCTTGCCTGCTTTTGGTGAATTTACAGGACAACATATCATAGAATCTAATCAGGAAGACATTATTTATGCTATTACAAAAGAAGAAATTGTTGTAGTGAAGAAAAATTAATTAAAAATAAACCTTTCTTTTTAGATTACATTTCATTGTAATCAGACTTTCAAAGTATTGATATTATAAGATAAATAAAGCTGCTCTAAGGCAGCTTTATTCGTATTATTTAGTGGTGTCGTTTTGTTTTGAGGATTGAAGGACATTAGTATTATCTTGAGAGTCTATTTTTAAATATTCCCCTTTAAAACTCTGGTTCAAAACGGTCATTTCAATTGGGGCATTTGTGCCATCAGGAACAACTTCAATGGATGCTTTACCATTTGCCATCTTGATTGATTCGCTTCCGGTTGGTGTCCCTTGATTTTTCATGGTTTTTCCGCCTTTTAAACATTGAAAATAAACACTTTCTTCATAGTCAAGGCAGCGTAAATTATTGTTGTCTATTGCAAAAGCAGTTACGAGATAATTGCCGTTTTTTAATTTTTCTGAAGACAATTGTAAAGAAACGGCTGCGTCATTTTTATTAAAGCGATAGTTTAATTTTAAAGTATCTGAAACGGTTTTACCATCTTTATTTTTTCCAATGGCGATTAATGTGTTTTCTCCTTTTTTAAAGTTAACATCCCATGTTAATCCACATGCAGGATAAATTGCAATATTTCTTTGCTTTTCGCCTAATGATTTCCCTTCATGATATAAAGTCACTTTTTCACAATTGCTAAATACAGATATTTTTCTCGGTGTGTTTTCAGGTCCTTGGCGTTCTGTCCACGTATGCGACTCAATGTACGTAAAAGGTTCGTTGCTCCAGTAACTTTTAAAAACATAATAGGCGTCTTTTGGATTACCGTTTCTGTCTACTAATCCTTTTTGGTTCATGTACGGAATATCGTCTTCTGGGCGCAATGGTGTTGCAAAATCTTTAAAAGCCCATTGTACATTTCCAACAAAAGTTGGATCATTTTCGGAAACATGTAAATGCCAATCGAATAAATCGACAATGTAATTTTCGCTCCAGTCTCCAATTTGAGCAATATTTGCCACTTTTGTTTGTACAATCGCTTCTTCCCAACCTTCTGATTTTATTACATTTTCACCAGTAATTGGGTTTTCACTGTGGCGGCCTACATGGCTATCTCCACCATATTCGGCGTGAATAAAATGATTGTATTCTTTTTTATAAACATCAATTGCTTTCTGGTAGCTTTTGTAACTTCCAGAATACCAACCTGACCAAATAGAAGGAGAAAATACATCAACGATATGTGATCCTTCATAATATTTTCTGATTGCCGTTTTTCTGTTTGGATCTAATTTGTGTGCAATGTCATTTAGTTCAGTTAAAAACACATTAGTTCTTTCTGAATTATCACCATCAGGGAAATCTGGAAGCCAATTTATTTCATTACCTAAAGACCAAATAATAATACTTGGGTGATTGTAATTTTGATTGATCATTTCAACCAGATAATTTTTTGTATTGGTTTGCCATTCTTGATCTCCAATTCCACCACGGCACCATGGCAATTCATCCCAAACTAAAATTCCTAATTCATCACAAGCTTTATACACTTCAGGATCTTGCGGATAATGTGCCAAACGAATAAAATTTGCCCCCATTTTTTTTATCGATTCTATATCTGCGCGATGTTGTGCATTGCTCATTGCTGCACCAACACCAGCTTGTTCTTCATGTCTGTGAGTGCCTCGAATCAGCAATCTTTTTCCGTTAAGAAAAAATGGGCCATGATCTTTGAATTCAAACCATCTAAAACCAATCTTTTCATTAAGGCTATCTTCTAATTGATTTTTCTCAGATAAAGTAGCCGTGACAGTGTATAGATTTGGTTTCTGAATATCCCAAAGCATCGGATTTTTAAGATTTTCAAATGTTATTTTTGAAGTTTTATCAATAACAGAAACTGTTTTGCTTGCTACTTTATTCCCTTTTGGATCTTTAAGATCTACAGTCAATGATAAGCTCTTTGAATTATCAGGATTTACTATCGAAGCAATCACACACAAAGACGCTTTCGTAGCAGAGACTTCGGGTGTTGTTATCTTCAAATTATCAATGTTGTTTTTGTATTTAGACACTAACCAAACATCTCTTGTTATTCCTCCATAAATAAAAAAATCACTTTTTTGAGAAGGAATAATTTCAATATTATAACTATTATCAACCCGAACAAAAATGTCATTATTTCCTTCTTTGATATAATTAGTAATATCGATTGTAAACCCAATGTAGCCACCAATGTGCCCACCAGCTTCTTTATTGTTTACATATACTTTTGTAGTTACATTTGATCCTTCAAAATATAAAAAATAGCGTTTGTTGGAATCGATATGTGCTATGTTTAGCTTTTTCTGATACCAGCTTGCGTCTCTTCTGTAACCGGGATTTAGGTCGGTTGCATCTTCACTATTCCAGCTGTGCGGTAGATTTATTTCGGACCATTTATCCGCTTTTTGCACATCACTAAGATTTGGAGTGCCATTTTCTAAATAAAGCCAATTATTATTGATGTTTGTTTTCGTGCGCATATCAGTAGTAGTCTGAGCAAATGCGCTGCTCAGACTAAACTGAATAACCAAAATGAAACTAACAAAAAACTTATTTATGTAAAGTGATCTTATCATAAGTTATAAGTCTTTTTTCTTAATAATGCTTCCAAAAAATAGTAATCGGCATATACGATTGGTTCATCAATTTCATCGTGTTTAGGCCAGTTTCCTGTACTATGATCCAGAATAAAAGGGGCGTTTATTTTGCTGTCTAAAATGTATTTATCAGAACTTAAAGAGTTGATTACTTTATTAGCATAAGTCAAATAATTTTTGTCTTTTGTGTAACCGTAAAGTTCATAAAGTGCAGAAGCCATTATAGTTGCAGCAGATACATCTCTGGCTGCATTTGGAATACTCGGATCTTTAAAATCCCAATATGGAATTCCGTCTTCTGGCAAGTTTTTATTAGTTATAAAAAACTTTGCAGTAGCTTTTGCCTGATCCAAATACGCTTTGTCTTTTGTATATCTGTAAGCCATTGTAAAGCCATAAACAGCCCAACTCTGACCACGCGCCCAAACTGAATCATCATTATACCCTTGAAGTGTAGTTTTTTTATTGACTGCTCCCGTAACAGGGCTATAATCTATTACATGATAACAGCTATTGTCTTTTCTAAACTGATTTTTTAGAGTGGTATTGGCATGTTTAATAGCAATATCCTGATACTTTTTGTTACCGGATAATTTTGTAGCTTCAAAAAGCAATTCGAGATTCATCATATTATCGATTATAACAGGATAATCCCAGATATTTTTATTAAAATCCCAAGATCTTATGGCACCTACTTTTTCATCAAAGCGAGTACATAATGTTTCAGCTGCCTTGATAATTATTTTTTTATAATCAGAATTATTTTCAACTTTTAATCCTTCCCCAAAAGCGCAATACACTTTGAATCCTACATCATGAGAATCTCTGTTTACACTTTCTTTTTTACTGAAAGCTGTCCATTTTTCGGCTTGTTGCTTATATTCTGAATGGCCAGTTAATCTATACAATTGCCATAAGTTTCCAGCAAAAAATCCACTTGTCCAATCTCGAGAAGATACTTTCTTTAAATGATTGGATTTTATGGTCATACTGCGTGGCATAGACATAGAATCTACAGGATAATCCAACATCATTTTGTATCTTGTTTCAAGAAGATTATTGACTGTTGAAGCGTTCTTTGTTTGAGAATAAATCTTGGATTTGCAGGGACTAATAAGCAATGCAAGTGCAAGAATAAAAAATAGGTGACGGACTTTATTCATAATAATTATAAGGCTTTAATATCTAGGATTATTTGGGACTAAGTTTAGATTTATTTGTAAGTGTGTTTCTGGTAATGGAAATAAAAGAACTATAAAGCTCCATTTAGGCGATTTAAGGTTTTGTTTTGTTAACATTCATTTAGAGTTTAGAGTAGTAGTCATTAAATTGAAATTCAAAAGCAATAACCATTCCTCTTTTCCAAAATCCTAAATAGAATCTGAGTTGGTATGAATTACTTTATTGTCTTTTGTATTACAAATTTATCGCCATAAAGAGATCTAGAAATACAAAAAAAGGTATCTAAAAATACAGATACCCTTTTGTAAGCCATTAAAAACAATGGTTATTGGAATTTAATAGATTTCTTTGAAAAATTTGTCAGCGAATTGTGAAGGCGTTTCTCCATATCTTTTTTGAAAACATTTGCTGAAATATTTCGGGTTGTTAAAACCAACTTTGTAACCTACTTCTGAAACATTGAGTTTGTTTTGTTCCAATAATTGAGCGGCACGTTTTAATCGTACCTCCTGAATAAATTCGTTTGGTGTAAAATTGGTCCATGCTTTTATTTTTAGAAATAACATCGTTCTGCTCACTCCCAATTCTGAACTGAAAAACGGAATATCAAATTGCTCGTTTGAAATATTATCTTCTACAATTTTGAATGCTTTTTTTAATAGTTCTTCGTCTAATGAAGAAATGGTTATTTCTGAGGGTGAAAAAGTATCTTCGCTCAAAAATTTTGCTTTTAAACGTTCGGTCGAATTCAGAACATTTTTTATTCGAAGTTTGAATTCAATTAAATTGAACGGCTTACTGATATAATCATCTGCACCACTTTCTAAGCCTTCAAATTTATATACCAAAGAGCTTCTGGAAGTTAGCAGTATTACAGGAATATGACTCGTTTTTAAATTTTCTTTTATTTTAGAACAAAGCTCGGTTCCTACCATTTCAGGCATGATTACGTCACTGATGATTAAATTTGGAATGTGTTTTAATGCTTTCTCCAAAGCTACTTTTCCATTGTCAGCAGTAATGATATTGTATTCTTTTTTGAGTAAATTTTTCATGAAATTTTGCAAAACCTTATGATCTTCTACAATCAAAATCGTTGGTTTCTCGGTATTGATTATAAAGTCTTCAATATCTTCACTTTCGGCTGTTTCAACATTTTTAAGCTGTTGTGTATATTGCTCAATATCATCGCTAATTTTGAAATCTTGAAGAATTTCATTTTCCTGCAAATGTTCGTTTCCAAGAGGAAGCGTCACGGTAAAAATCACTCCTTGCGATTTTTTATTAACAACATCTATAGTTCCTTTATGCAGGTTTACGATGTTTTTTACGATTGATAAACCAATTCCGGTTCCTTTGTTGTAATTTTTTTGGACATCATTATGCATCGAAACTTCATAGAACAAATCGAAAATTTTATCAATGTGTTCCTCGGCAATTCCAACTCCTGAATCTTCAACAGCTATAAAAACATTTGCATTATCATGTGTAATTTTAAAATTGATATTGCCTCCTTTTGGCGTATATCTAAAGGCATTAGAAATTAAATTATAAAATACGCGCTCTAATTTATATCGGTCGAAATAAACTAATATTTCTTCTTCCGAGGATTCAAAAGTATAGGTGTAACCACCATCTTTGGCATATTCTATGAAAGACAAAAATATTTCATTGGCAAATTTTACAATGTTTCCGTTTGCAGATTCTAATGTAACTTGACCGTTTTCAAGTTTTCTAAAATCCATTAGACGATTAATCAGGCTTAAGAGATGATTGGCACTTCCTTCAATAACCAACAGTTTTTTATACATTTCGTTTGTTCCATTATAATCAGCTAATATTTGTTGTAATGGACCTAATATTAATGTTAACGGCGTTCTGAATTCATGTGAGATATTGGTGAAAAAATCTAGTTTAGCACGATTGTTTTCTTCGATGCGTTGGGTTTCCAGATATTCTAATTCTAATTTTTGTTTGAGTCTTGCCTTCGATTTCATAATCCAGATTAATCCGTAAACTGACAGACTGATTATAATTCCGTATAATAAAAATGCCCAAATACTTCGCCAGGGTGCAGGATTTACAACAACAGTTAGAGTAGTGGGAGTTTTATTCCAAACGCCGTCATTATTGGCGCCTTTTACCTCAAAAATATAGGTTCCTGGATTTTGAATAGCAAAATTGACTTCTGAGTTTTTGGTGGTTGTCCACGAGTTTTCCAAACCAATTAAGCGATAACGGTATTGGTTATTTTTTGATCGCAGGTAATTGGGAATGGCAAAACTGATAGAGAAATTGGCTTTGTCATAATCGAGTGTTATTTTTTTGGTGTAGCCAATACTTTTTTCTAAAATTCCGTCAGCATCATTGGGATTAATCGTTTCATTTTTGATTTTTAAATTGGTGATTAATACCTGAGGCGAGTAGTTATTAACTGAAATTTTACTGGCATCAAAGAAAGTCGCTCCCGATGGACTTCCAAAATAAAATTTATTTGGACCAATTTTCAATGCCGAATTATCATTGAATTCATTACTTGCCAATCCATCTTTTTGGTCATAAAGAATAGTGTTTTTATGTAAAGTATTGTATTTTATAATCCCTTGATTGGTACTAATCCATAAATTTTTCTTGTCGTCTTCTAAAATAGAATGAATTGAAGTCACAGCTGTATTTCCAACTTTTAGATTGATTTTATTGAATTTTTTTCCATCAAAATAATGCAGTCCTTTGGCTTTCGTTCCTACCCACAAAACATGGTGACTGTCCTGGAATAAAGTAAGTATGTCGTCACCAGATAAAGTTGTCTGATCAAAAAAGAAATGCTTAATAGAATAATTATTTGGTTTCAAACTATTAAGCGTAACATAATTCAATCCGTTTTGAGTGCCTACCCAAAGACTATTTTTTTTATCTATTAAAATAGTTCGAACGATATTATTAGTCAGGAAATTGGGTTTGGTATTGTCGTTTCCAATTATTTGAAAGGTTTTATTGGTCGAATCGTAACGAATCAAACCCTTAGAAAATGTACCAATCCAAACTATTCCATTAGCTTCTGTTTTAATGGAGTAAACACCAGTTTCCTTTAAAAACTCTTTTAATTCGGTAGAAATCCGATGGTCTTCAATTCTTTTTGAAATAGTATTGTAAGCTGTCAAACCTTTAGAAAATGTACCAATCCACAAAATATTATCTGCAGAAAGACACATTGATTTGATATCATTTTTATCGGTTTGACCATTTTTACTATTGATATAACTCGTTGTAGAAGTATTTTTATTGTAGATAGTGACTCCTCCGCCTTCGGTACCAAAATAAATGTTTTGGTTTTTATCAGCAATAATCGAACTGACCACATCAAAACTCATTGGAATCTTTTTTGAATTTTGGTTGTAATTCGAAAAATTGACGTTAGAAACATCCCAAATATTCACACCTTTGTAATAGCAGCCAATCCAGACAGATCCTTTTTTGTCAACAAATACTGATTTTACTTTGTCAATTCCGTTGTTATTATTGGTGTTGTTTATTTTTTCCAGACTCTTATCTTGTCCGTAAATATAAATTCCATCATAAGCACCAATCCATAATGATCCTTTATTATCAAAGGTTAATGCTCTAATGTCGGTATTGATTTCTTTATTTTTTTCATTAGATAAAAAAGGGACAAATTTATTGGTCGAAGTATCCAATTTTAATAGGCCTTTATTTTTTGTCCCAATCCATAAATTATCCCAATTATCTTCTACTATAGTTTGTGTATTCAGCAATTCTGTAGTGTTTAATGGATATTTTTTAAATGTAAATGTGTTTTTATTTCTGCTTATAAGTTGGCAGAAACCTCTTGTGGTACCAATCCAGATTTTTCCTTTTTTAGTTTTTAAAATACTTAAAACATTATTGCTAGGCAAGGTTGAAATATCATTATCTGAGTGAAATACCGAAGAAAAATGTTTTGTTTTTTTATTATAAATTGTCAGCCCTTTTGTCGTTCCAAACCAGAGTTCGTTTCCAATTTCTTCGATTGTAGAAATAGCATTGGCACTAACCGAATGGTTGGTTTCGTCATGTAAATACCTTTTAAAACTATTCGAAACAGGATCATAACAATTTAGCCCGTTATAAGTACCAACCCAGATTTTGCCTGAATTATCTTCTTCAATGGCAAGAATATCATTGTTACTGATGGAAGTAGTATCAGAAGGATCATTTCTAAAAACTGTAAATCTGCTACCATCGTATTTATTGAGTCCATCTCGGGTTCCAAACCACATTTGGCCTAATTTATCCTGATGAATCGCAATTACAGAACTTTGCGAAAGCCCATCAGTTGTTGAGATATTTTTCAGGCGAAATTTATTTTGGGAAAACAGATTTCCCGAAATAAAGAGTAAAACCAAAAAAATAATTTTGTATTTCATGAGTATAATATTACTTGTTATTTGGATAGATAATTAAATCCAATTTTATGGATTTCTTTGGTTTTGTTTTGTCTCAAAATCCCTAAGCATTTTTACAAATTTTAAAAAAAAATAATTAAGCTATTAATGCTTTTCTAAAATTAAATTTCATTATCAAATAAATTAAAAAATCTTTAAGTGTTATTATTTTTTTAATCGTTTTGCTAGTTGGTAATCATATAGTGAAGGAACTTTGTCCATTGGAATGTTCAAAAATTCTATATATGGATCAGGTTCGTATTTAATTTCAAATTTTGCATTGCCATTCACACCAATTATTCGGGCAAGTGGACCATCTTTCATTCCATAAAGTAAAATTGATTTTGTGATTTTTTCTGGATTTGGAACTTGCACATTCAGATTCCAGAATGTACTGTATGGTCCATGAGACGGTTTCCAATATTCGGCGCCACCTCCGCCAAACAATGCGTAACTATTGGCGTTGTCTGGAGTTAAATGAACCGTAATATTATCAAATAGATTTTGATGATTGGCACCCGAATGTTGATCGAGAACTGGACTTACAAATATTTCGCAATTCTGATAAACGTTTTTGGTTGCAAATGTGTTAAAACTCAACGGATGAACTGCATTGTTATAAACTTTGAGATTTTTGACCAAAACATTGTGGACACCTCCTAAAGTAACTGTATAATGTGCCAGATGATCTCCATTTGTAACAATATCCTGTATCGTGACGTTGGCAATTTCTTCAGCCAAAATTGCGCTATCAGCATTTGTAATCGTTACATCTTTTACCCAGCTATTGAAAACTCGGGTCAAAAAGATACCATTATTTCCTGGCTCCACATGATGTGCAACCCTTGGAATATCAGGAAATGTTATCCGAAGATGTTCGATTCCGACTTCATTTAAATGTTTCCATTCTACTAATTGTGCCTGATAACTTGGTTTAATTGCAATTGTAAGAGGGGTTTTAATCGTAATTTTTGAACCAGCTATTTTAACAATTTCAACTTGTTGCCTTACAATTGGTAATTTTGGGAAGTTCCAATGATGTGAACCTGGTTTTACGTTAGCACCTTTGTATAAATCTTTGATGATTTCACCAGTTTCTCCATCTTTATTGAATAATTGTAACTCCACAACATCGCCAACTTTTAGCCCTTTTATTTCCGAAACGGTAATTACATGTTCGCCTGTATTTCCGCTACTGACTTTGGCCAAAATAGTTGGAATGGGCTCGTATTTATCCAAATATGATTTTACACGTTCATTCGGAACCTGAGTCCAAATAAAGCCTCCAGACCATGCATATTGGGAAAAAGGCAAGTCGATGTTGTTTTCTTTCTCTCGCTGTCTTTTATCAAAAGTAGTCAGGTATTCTCTCAATTCTGATAATGATTCTGGATCTTTGAGATACATCATTGGTCTCGGGCAATAAATTTCTGTTCCGTTATCGCCTGAACCAGTACCACGTAGCACAAAATTGCTTCTTTCAATATATAAAATATCACTTAATATTATACGTCCAGCAGGTAATTGCAGAGTTACATTTCCTTCAACTTCATTGGCCGCTTTTATTGATTTTAATAAAGCTTTTGAATCATCTAATGCATCATCTGATTTTACTCCGTAGTCTGTTGCATTAATAATTTTAACTTGAGATTCCGGAAGATTGCTTTCTCCAAAATGATAGCCAGCATAACTAAAATCAGGTAGATAGTTAATTTGCTTTTGGTTATCATTGAGGATTTTTGGCGTTTCCTGACTTTTAACATTAATAGCTAATATTAGGCAACCAATCAAAAAACTATGACTGAAATTGAGAGTTTGTCTCTGCATGTTTGTGGTATTTTTAGTTAAATCAGGTACTGAATGAATTGATAAGTCAATTATTATTCTGATTTGCTCATTGATCGATTGTGCTAAGTTTTTATTTGATAATTTATTTTTAAAACAATTACTGAATTGCCTCAAAAATTGTCTGTTATTTAACGATAAATTTATTAATCAAATTGGATTCAAAAGTCCATGATAGGTATAAAAAATGTACAGAATGTTGTTATTTAGTATGTTGTGTTTATGATAATTGATTAGTGATTATTGATAGGTAGGAGTAGAAGACAAAAAAGAATTAATGTCAAAATTGTAAAATGTCCAGATTGAATTTTACTTGAAATACCACTAAAAAAAAAACACCTTCACTGTTTTTAAACAAGTGAAGGTGGATAGGTTTTATAAACTTCTTTTAATTCCCAATTCGAGTCCTCGCAATTCGGCTAAACCTCTTAAACGGCCGATTCCAGAATATCCGGGATTTGTTTTTTTCTTCAAATCATCCAGCATTTGATGACCGTGGTCAGGGCGCATCGGAATCAAAGCATCTTTTCTTCCTGCTGCTTTACGTCTGTTTTCTTCGACAACAACTTCTTTGATAACGGCAAACATATCTACATCACCTTCCAAGTGGTTTGCTTCGTAAAAGTTTCCTACTTCGTCACGTTTTGTACTTCTGAGATGCAAAAAGTGAACCCTGTCGGCAAAACGTTTGAATATTCGAACCAAATCATTATCTGCTCTAACTCCTAATGACCCCGTACAAAAAGTAATTCCGTTTGAAATATTAGGAACTTCAGAAAATAAATGGGCATAATCCTCTTCGGTACTTACTACTCTTGGTAATCCTAAAATTGGATAAGGCGGATCGTCAGGGTGAATACACATCAAAACATTATTTTGGGCAGCCACAGGAACGATTTCTTTCAAAAATGAAACTAAATTTTCTCTTAATTTTGGAGCATCAATGGTTGCATAAGTATCCAAAATAGTTTGAAATTGCTCCAAAGTATATCCCTCTTCAGCACCGGGCAATCCTGCGATGATGTTTTTGACAAGTTTTGCTTTTTCGTCATCAGAAAGTTTTTCCAGATACAATTTTGCTTGAGATTGAATTTCGGCCGGATAAGTGTCTGAAGCTCCCGGACGCTTCAATAAAAATAATTCGAAAGCGGCAAAAGCAACCACATCAAAACGAAGTGCTTTGGAACCATCTTCTACTTCAAATTCCAAATCGGTTCTGGTCCAATCCAAAACCGGCATAAAGTTGTAGCATACAATGTTGATTCCGCAAACTGATAAATTTTCGATACTTTTTTTATAGTTTTCAATATAAGTAAGATAATCTCCTGAACGAGTTTTTATATTTTCGTGTACAGGAATACTTTCTACCACTGACCAGGTTAATCCCGCATCCTCAATGATTTTCTTTCTTTGGTTAATTTCATCGATTGTCCATATTTGACCGTTAGGAATATGGTGTAAAGCTGATACAATTCCTGTAGCTCCAGCCTGTTTTACATCTGATAATGATACCGGGTCTTTGGGACCGTACCAACGCCATGTTTGTTCCATTTTTTTTATTTTTTTAAAATTATAATTATATGCTTGAAGCACCAAAACCACCATCAACTTTGATTATGGTACCCGTTACAAATTTTGACATATCACTACATAAGAAAAGCAATACACCATCTAAATCTTGCGGTACACCAAAGCGTCCCATTGGAGTATGATCAATAATTTTGATGCCTCGTGCTGTCAATTCTCCTTCTGGAGTAAGTAATAATGCTCTGTTTTGTTCACCAATAAAAAATCCTGGAGCAATTGCATTGACACGAATACCTTCGCCATATTTGCTTGCTAATTCAACTGCTGTCCATTTAGTGAAATTATCAATAGCAGCTTTTGATGCTGAGTAACCTACTACGCGAGTTAACGGTCTTTCTGCCGATGCCGATGAAATATTGATGATTACACCACTTTTTTGTTTTGCAAAAAGTTCTGAAAAAATCTGAGTAGGAAGTACAGTTCCTATTATATTTAAATCTAATACTTTTTGTAAATCGCCAACCTTTAAATCATAAAAAGCCTGGTCGGGTCCAATAGTTGCGCCAGGCATATTTCCGCCAGCTGCATTTATCAAGATGTCTAATCGGCCATATTTTTCTACGATTAATGTTTTAATTGCCTCAAGTTCTTCTACATTTAAAACATTTCCTTTTACAGCAAATGCTTTTCCGCCTTCTTTTTCTATTTCGTTTACAGTTGTTTGAGCTTCTTCTAAAGTTAATCCAACAATTCCGGTGATTACACCTTGTTTGGACAAGACCTTTGCCATGTTACTCCCTAATACTCCAGCTCCACCAGTTATCAGAGCTATTTTATTGTTCAAATTAAAAATTGATTCCATTGGTAATTTAGTTAAAATTAAATTCTAGTTAAAAAATGAAGCATGCTGTATATCAAAAAGATAGAAAAATAGAACTAAACATTTTAAAAAGCATTATTTTCGTGTACGCACACGGACTTTACAAATATATATAAAAAGTGGAATAATAAAATTGAATTTTAAATAAAAAAATTAAATTTACGATCTCATTAACTTAAATAAAAGAAGGTATCATTACAATCAAAAAAATAGCGGAGTTAGCCAATGTTTCAACTGGTACAGTTGACCGGATTATCCATAAAAGAGGTCAGGTGAGTCAGGAAAATATTGATAAAGTCAATGCGATTATAGACCAATATGGTTTTAAGCGTAATATATTTGCGAGTAATCTGGCGGCAAAAAAGAAATTTAAATTTGCCGTTTTTCTACCAAAATTTAAGGAAATAGAATACTGGAAAAGTCAAATCATCGGAATTAAAAAAGCAGAAGAAGAGTTTAAAAAATTTGGTATCGAATTAGAATATTTTTATTATGATTTTGATCCGGTTTCATTTAAAAATACTATTTCCAAAGTCATTGATTTTGAATGTAATGGTTTGTTGTTTGCTCCAATTTTTCACAAAGAATCTATCGCATTTTTAGATTTATATGCTAAAAAGCAACTGCCGGTTGTTATGATTGATTCTGATATTCAAAGTAGAATACCTCATTTTTATATTGGACAGGATGCCTTTAAAAGTGGCTATCTGGCTGGTCGGTTAATAAGCTTTGCAGTAAAAGACCAACGAAAAGTTCTGATTATTAAGATTACCCGCGACATTGAAAGTACTTCGGTTTATTTGCAGCGCATCAAAGGGTTTTATTCTTATTTTGAGGAGAATCCTTCAATAACAAATTTCAAATTTTCCGAAGTAAATGTAAAAGAATCAGATATTGATAGCCTGCATGTTGACATGTTCGCCGATACCAGCAGCATTTTTATCCCTAATTCCCGGGCTTATATTATTGCACGTTTTTTAGAAGAGCATCATATCAAAGGTATCCGAATTATTGGTTATGATTTATTGGAAGACAATATACAACATCTCAATTCTGGAAGTATCGATTTTTTAATTAACCAAAAACCTGAGGAACAAGGCTATCTTGCGGTTCAATATTTGTATAAAAAAGTTGTGTTGCAGGAAGATTTTACTTCTAATATTATTATTCCGTTGGAGATAATTGTTAAAGAAAATTACATTCGTCCTGATAATAAATAAGATTCGTGATTTTTATTTTCTTAAGGTTAGCATTTTTTTTGGGAATAATTTTAATCAAACCTCTAATAGGACTCGTAAATTCTATAAAGATGATAAGCTTAATGTCCTGAATTTTATCCGGATTTTGATTAGAAGTAATTTTAGTAAATTGCTGATCAATTTATATCGAGCAGCATTTTTAATTTATCATTAATACAAACTTGACTATGAGAAAAATAATTACGTTATGCTTTGTTTTTTCTTTTTTAGGAAAAGCCATAGCACAGGAAATTCCTTTGGTTGCCAATATTTCTGCCCGTGATAACATCACTTTAAATGGAAAATGGAGTTACATAGTAGATCCGCTCGAAAATGGCTATTATGATTATAGACTTCAACCATTTAAAACCAATGGTTTTTTCGAAAACAAACCATTTTCTACTGACTATTTGGTAGAATACAACTTTGCTACTTCTGCAACTATGGATATTCCGTCAGACTGGAATACTAAAGATGAAAAACTATTTTTCTATGAAGGAACAGTTTGGTTTGAAAAAGACTTTGATTATAAAAAAACCTCAGATTCAAAAGGGATTCTATATTTTGGCGCAGTTAATTATGATGCTAAAGTCTATGTGAATGGTAAGTTTGTAGGTGGTCATGTTGGAGGTTATACTCCTTTTAATTTTGATGTTACTGATGTTTTAAAAGATGGAAAGAATTTTGTTGTTGTAAAAGTCGATAACAAACGCCATAAAGATAATGTTCCAACTGTAAATATGGATTGGTGGAATTATGGCGGAATTACTCGTGATGTAGTGTTGGCAAAAGTACCTAAAGTGTATGTTGAAGATTATTTGGTTCAATTGGACAAAAAAGATTCTAAGAAAATTTCTGGATGGATAAAATTAAATTCAGTTGTTGCGAATCAGTCTCTATCGGTTAAAATTCCAGAATTAAAAATCAAAAAAGACATTGTTACTGATGCAAACGGAATAGCTTATTTTGAAGTAAAAACAAATCCCGTTTTATGGACACCAGAATCACCAAAATTATATGACGTTGTGATTGATAAATCTGGTGAAAATATTACTGATAAAATAGGTTTCAGAACGATTGAAACAAAAGGTAAAGAAATTTTATTGAATGGTAAAAAGACTTTTTTGAGAGGAATTAGCATTCACGAAGAAGCACCATTTAGACAAGGCAGAGCCTGGTCAAAAGAAGATGCTACTACTTTATTGACATGGGCCAAAGAATTAGGTTGTAATTATGTTCGTTTGGCGCATTATCCACATAATGAAAATATGGTTCGTGAAGCTGAAAAAATGGGATTGATGGTTTGGTCTGAAGTTCCGGTTTATTGGACAATTTCATGGACTAATCCAGATACTTATGCTAATGCAGAACACCAACTTCATGATATGATTTACAGGGATAAAAACCGTTGCGGTGTTGTGATTTGGTCAATTGCTAATGAAACCCCTCATGGTGATGATCGTGATGTTTTCCTTAGCAAACTAGCCAAATATGCCCGTACACAAGACAATTCTCGTTTGATAAGTATGGCTATGGAAGTTACGAAGAGCGAAAATGACGTTAATACACTTCATGATAACATGAATGAATATGTTGATATCGTAAGTTTTAACCAATATGTGGGCTGGTATCGAGGAACTAATGAATCTTGCAAAACTATGAAATGGGTTATTCCTTATAACAAACCAGTGATTGTAAGTGAATTTGGAGGTGAGGCTTTACAAGGAAGACATGGGGATAAAACAGAGCGTTGGACAGAAGAATATCAGGAAGAATTGTATAAGCAAAACACCGAAATGTTCAACCATATTGAAGGACTTTCAGGAATTTCACCTTGGATACTTGTTGATTTTAGATCACCTCGCCGTCAACTGCCAGATATTCAGGATTTCTTTAATCGTAAGGGTTTAATTTCTAGCGGAGGAATTAAGAAGAAAGCTTTTTATGTAATGAAAAATTGGTACGATAAAAAGGCCGAAGAGTATAAGTAACACTCATTACTTCCGAAAAAATAATAAACACGACAGCTTTATTCCAGCAAATACTTTTTTTAACCTAAAACCTTGCTGATGATAATGATGTTGCAAAATAATACAGTTGTAGTATAAAAATTGTACAATACAATTTTACTATATCAAACATAATGGTATTAATAATATATTTGATTCCCCGAAGATATTTCTCGGGGTTTTTTATTTATAAATTTTCTGCTATAGTAAAAAAGAACTTGCTCTTAATTTAGTAAATAGGGTTTAGACAAAAGACTGTGGGATTATGATTTATTAAAATTTACTACTATGAATAACAAAAAACGTTGGTTTACTATTTTGCTTTCTGTTTTGTTTGCTTTTTCAACATTTGGTCAAGAGAAAACTACATTTTCAATCAATTCCAACTGGGATTTTTTTAAAGGCAATGTAACGTATCCTGAAGTGCTAAATCAGAAAAATTGGGAAAAAGTCCAAATTCCACATAGCTGGAACAAAACGGATGTCAACGATGATACTCCTGGCTATTACAGAGGAGCTGGCTGGTATACAAAAACTGTAAATATTCCTAAAACTTGGGAAAACCGTGATGTTTATTTATTATTTGAAGGTGCCAATCAAACGACTGAAGTTTTTGTAAATGGTAAAAAAGCGGGTTCACACATTGGTGGATACACAGCTTTTACTATTAATATTACGCCTTTTGTAAAATTCGGAGACGAAAAAAGTAATGAAATCACAGTAAAAGTAGACAATAGTTACCAAGCTGATATTCCGCCATTAACTGCTGATTTTACCTTTTTTGGAGGATTGTATCGCGATGTTTTTATTAGTGCTGTTGCCAAGACACATTTCGAAATCGACCAGTATGGAGGTAAAGGAGTTTTTATCACTACGCCACTCGTTACCAATGACAAAGCAACTGTAAAAATAAAAGGAACTATAAGCAAAGGTACGGAGCAAGAAGTGATTGTTACAGCAACAATTGTCGATCAAAATACCAAAATCGCAAAACAACAGCAAAAACTGAAACTGAATACTAATAATGTCTTTGAGATTGATTTTCAGGATATTAAAAATCCAAAATTATGGTCAACAGATACACCAAATCTTTATCAGGTAATCACAACAATTACAGACAAAAAAACTGGCAAAATCTTAGATGAAATATCTAATTCATTAGGATTCAGATGGTTTAATTTTGATGCCGATAATGGTTTCTTTTTAAATGGAAAATCTTTGAAATTAATTGGTGCAAGCAGACATCAGGATTTTAAAGGAATGGCCAACACGGTTTCTAATGAAATTGCTATTAATGATGTGCATTTATTAAAAAAAATGGGAGGAAACTTTTTGCGTGTAGCCCATTATCCACAAGATCCAGTCGTTTTAGAAGCCTGCGATCGATTAGGGATTTTAGCTTCTGTTGAAATTCCAATAGTAAATGCAATTACCGAATCGGAAGCTTTTTCGGAGAATTGTAAATACATGCAGCGTGAGATGATACGTCAAAATTTCAATCATCCAAGTGTAATAATTTGGGCTTACATGAACGAAATTTTGCTTCGTCCACCTTTTGGAAATGATAAAGATCGTCGTGAAATTTATTTCAAAAGTGTAGCAAAACTGGCACAAGAAATTGAAGATATAACCCGTAGCGAAGACCCTACTAGGTACACAATGATACCAAATCATGGTAGTTTTGAACTTTATAATCGCGTTGGACTTACCAAAATCCCAATGTTGGTAGGTTGGAATCTTTATCAGGGATGGTATGGCGGAAAGTTAGATGGTTTTGCGGCTTATTTAGATATGCATCACAAAGAATTACCGAACAAACCATTGTTAATCACTGAGTATGGAGCTGATGCCGATATTAGACTTCACAGCAACAATCCCATCCGTTTTGACAAGAGCGTTGAATATGCAATTGATTATCATCAGGTATATTTAAAAGCTATGCTTGATCGACCATTTGTAGCGGCTGGAATTGCCTGGAACTTGGCTGATTTTAGTTCTGAAGAACGTGCGGAAACTGACCCAAGCATAAACAATAAAGGTTTACTGACTATTGATAGAAAACCGAAAGACAGTTATTTATTCTATCAGGCAAATTTATTGACCAAACCTTTTCTGAAAATTGGCTTAAGCGGAAGAAATATAGTTGGTGGTGTCGCTAATGCCAATGATATATTGGAACAACAATTAAAAGTTTACAGTAATCAAAAATCAATTAGCTTGACTGTGAATGGGAAAAAACTAGATATGCAATCTACAGTAATGGGTTGTGCCAATTTCAACGTTCCTTTTAAGCAAGGAGAAAATACTCTAATTGCAACGGCTGGAGACGGTGATGTATTTATTCAAGACCAACTTAGTATAACCGCAAATTTGGTTCCTGAGCAATTAGCCAGTAAGACACTTCCATTTGATGAAATTAATGTGAGTGTTGGTGACAATCGTTATTTTTTATCAGAAGAAGATAAGCAATTATGGTTGCCAGATCAGGAATATAAAGTAGGATCTTGGGGATATATTGGCGGAAAAGTTTTCCAATTAGCAGATACAGCAAGACAAAGTTTTGGTTCTAATATTGCTATTAGTGGGACTTTGTTGGATCCTGTTTATCAAACGCAACGTGTTGGAATTACAGGTTATAATTTTGATGTTCCTGATGGTAAATATAATTTGACTCTACACTTCGCCGAATTACTTTCTACCGAAGAGCAAAAAACACTAGCTTATAATTTAAGCGATAAAACAGCCAATAAAGATCAGTTTGCCGAACGTTTGTTTGATGTAATCATCAATGGCAAACCAGCGATTGAAAGATTAGGTAATAAAAATGAACTAAAGTCAGGGCAGGCGATAAGTTATACAATTCCAATAATTGTAACCAATCAATCTGGAATCAAAATTAATTTTACACCAATATTAGGAGAGACAATTTTGAATGGCATTCAGTTGAAAAAATGCTATTAAATTGATTTGTTACTTGTTTTGAAGTTATTTAAAATAATAAAAACAATTAATTTCTTTATTAAAACTTTATCATTTGTATCCTGATGAAACCTTAGCCGTTTTGCTATATTTGTTGAATATTTCCTGATTATGACGGTTGAAAATGAACGATGAATTGAGGATTTTTAAACTTTACGAATGAAAAATAAAACGGTCTCGATTAAGCATATTGCCGAGCATTTAAATATATCAGTTACAACAGTTTCTTTTGTTTTAAATGGCAAGGCAAAAGAAAAACATATTTCAGAAATTCTTACCCAAAAAGTTTTAGATTATGCTCAAAAGGTAAATTATAAACCCAATCAATTGGCGCAAAGCTTGAGGACTGGGAAATCCAAAATATTGGTTTTTATGGTCGAAGATATTTCTAATTATTTCTTTGCAAAATTAGCCAGGATTATTGAGGACATTGCTTATGAAAAAGGATATAAAGTGATTTTTTGTAGTAATGAAAATGATGATACCAAATCGCTCGAGCTAATCGGATTATTCAAAAACAGGCAAGTTGATGGCTTCATAATCGTTCCTTCTCCAGGCATAAAAAACATGGTTGCCGAGTTGATTGAAGAAAATCACCCTGTTATCCTGTTGGATCGTTATTTTCATGATTTAGAATGTAATAGTGTTGTTATTGATGATCAAAAAGCAACTTTTGATGCGACTAGTCATTTAATTGCAAACAATTATAAAAAGATTGCTTTTATAACAACAGATTCCGACCAAATGCAAGTTCAGAATCGTTTGCTGGGTTATAAAAATGCAATAGCGGTAAATAAATTAAAATCACACATTCTTAAAATTCCATACAAAGATGCCAAAAATGGCAAAGCAAAAAAATCCATAAAAAAATATCTTACTACTCAGGATTTAGACGCTGTTTTTTTTGCAACAAATTACCTTACCCAATCAGGTTTAGAAACTTTTAAAGAAAATAATTTGGAGTCCAACTATAATTTAGGGATGGTTGCATTTGGAGATAATGAACTTTTCAAAATCTACAATCCAACAATTACGGCAGTATCTCAACCATTAGAAGCTATTTGCCATAGTTTAATGGAATTGATGTTAATGTTGCTTAAGCAAAAAAACGTCAAAGAAATATCTAAAAAGATTGTACTTAATGCCGAATTAAAAGTCCGTGAATCTTCAAATAAACGTGTTTTTTAATTTTTCTTTCTTTTATTTATTCGCTAATCTGTTTTCAATATCCATTCTTTCGTGTAAAATTCTAACGACTTCAATTTCATTTGTTTTGTCTTTTTTAAAGAAAATTAAATGTGATTTTACTTTTGAATATCTATATGATGTTCGAATTTTCCCAAAGTCATGAGCCATGTCAAAATTATCGACGATATATTCAATTTCGTCAATGATTGAGTTATAATATCGATTAGCTTGTTCGACAGACCAATTTTCTGCTGTATAAATCCAAATGTTATTAATATCTTCTAATGCCTTTTCACTAATAATATACTTTGACATTATTTTTGAAAATTAGCTGTAAGTATTTCAAGATTTTTATTGCGGTCAAAATTTCTGATTTTACTACTCTCTTCACCAATTTTTAGTTCATTGATTAGAGATTTTGTTTTAGCTTCTTCTTGCTCAAAAACTCTTAAAGCAGTTCTAACAACTTCACTTACTGAATTATATTTTCCAGTTGAAATTTGTTCATTAATAAAGTTTTCAAAATAGTCTCCTAATAATATTGATGTATTTCGTGCCATAATTCTATTTTTTACCAAAGATACCAAGAATTGGTATTAAATTCAAATTTTTTCAGTTTTTGCGCAAAAGTTACTGCTAACTTTTTTATAAACTGATAAATAATATAATTTTCACTCGTAATTATGTAATTTTTTCGGAGTTTAACGATTTAATTTTGAAATACTTAAATGATTTAAATGTCATCTAATTTTCAAGATTATGTCTCTTCAAAAATACAATCAAAAGCGAAATTTTACCGTTACCGACGAACCTGAAGGCGAAATTGGAAGATCAGAAAATGAATTGATTTTCGTTGTTCAAAAGCACGCTGCGTCTCATTTACATTACGATTTTCGTTTGGAAATGGATGGTGTGTTAAAAAGTTGGGCAGTACCAAAAGGCCCGTCTCTGGATCCCGAAGTGAAGCGTTTGGCGATGATGGTCGAAGATCATCCATACAATTACAAGGATTTTGAAGGAACAATTCCTGAAGGAAATTATGGTGCAGGAAACGTCATAGTCTGGGACAACGGAACTTATCTTCCCTCTGATTCTAATTATAAAGGAACTATTGAAAATAAATTACAATCGGATCTTAAAAAAGGACATTTAAGTTTTACACTTAAAGGCAAAAAACTCAAAGGAGATTTCTCGTTAGTAAAATTGAGAGGTAAACAGGAAAATGCCTGGTTATTAATGAAAAAAGAGGATAAATATGCCTCCGAAGATGATATACTTGCAAAAGACAAATCTGTAATTACTAAGAAAACTTTAGAATCCCTCGAAAAGAAAACAGCTAAAGAAAAAGCTCCTGTTAAAAAAAAAATAATTGAAAAAAAGACAACTCACAAAAGAGTTGAAGTTGCTTTTCACAAACCTATGTTGGCTACTCTGGTCGAAAAACCTTTTGACGATCCCGATTGGATTTTTGAAAATAAATTTGATGGTTATAGAACTCTTGCATTAGTAGAAGAAGACAATGTTGAACTTTTTAGCAGAAATCGTAATTCTTTTACCAACAATTTCAAGCCTATTACCGAGGAGTTAAGAAAGATAAATCATGAAGTTGTTTTGGATGGAGAGGTGGTTGTAGAAGATGAGAAAGGGCGTTCTAACTTTCAATTTCTTCAAAATTATTTAAAAACCGGAAAAGGAAAGCTGCTTTATTATGTTTTCGATATATTAAACCTCGATGGCAATGATACCACCAGTTTAACTTTGTTAGAAAGAAAACAACTTCTGGAAATGTTGTTGTCTAAATCCAAATTGTCTAACGTCATTTATTCTGAACATGTCAGTGAGAAAGGGATTGATTTCCTTGAAGTTGCCGCCAAAAAAGAAAGCGAAGGAATAATTGCTAAGCGAGCCAGTAGCCAATATATCATTGGAAGACGAAGCAATGATTGGCTTAAAATAAAACTTTCGCAACAGGAGGAAGCGATTATTATAGGAATTACAGAGCCAAGAAATTCCCGCACTTATTTTGGAGCTTTATTGCTGGGTCAATATCAAGGGGATAAACTAAAATATATTGGCAAATGTGGTACTGGATTTACACAGGAAATCCTCAAAGAACTCCATACCAAATTTGCTAGGTATTTTGTAGATAAATCGCCTTTGGATGAAAAATTACCAATTCGGGATAAGATACAGTGGATAAAACCAAAGTTTGTCTGCCAGATAAAATTTGCCGAATGGACAGACGATAATCATTTGCGTCAGCCTGTTTTTTTAGGACTCCGAATTGATAAACCGGTAAAGGAAGTGATTTTTAGTGGAAAAATTAAAGAAACAGTTCTTGAAAAAAATAAAGAAGAGATGGAAAAGAATGAAAAGAATGAAAAAAAAGAGCACGAGGAAAGTGATTATGATTTAAAAGTCGGCAAAGTAACGTTGCATTTAACCAATCAAAATAAGATTTATTTTCCCGAAGATTCGATTACCAAAGGAGATATTTTGAATTATTATAATGAAGTAGCAGATTTAATGCTGCCTTATTTAAAAGATCGTCCGCAGTCCATGTATCGTTTTCCAAACGGAATTACAGCTTCTGGTTTTTATCAAAAAGATGTTGATACAGATAAAATGCCTTCGTGGGTAAAAACAGAAAAGATTTTCTCTGAATCTAATAATGCTAATATTGATTATCTTATTTGCAATGACAAAGCAACTTTATTGTATATGGCAAATTTGGGTTGTGTTGATATAAATCCTTGGAATTCTACAATCAAAAATATTGAAAATCCAGATTGGGTAGTAATTGATATAGACCCTGAGAAAGATGATTTTAAAGAAGTTGTAAAAACTGCACTTACAGTAAAAGAAGTTATGGATGAATTGGAAACAGAATGTTACTGCAAAACTTCAGGTGCTACGGGATTGCATGTTTATATTCCGCTGGGAGCTAAATATGATTATGATACCGCTAAACTATTTGCACAGTTAATCGCTCATGAAGTAAATACAAGATTGCCAGAAACAACCAGTTTGGAGCGTACTGTAAAGAAAAGAAATCATAAAATATATATCGATTATCTGCAAAATCGAACTGGACAAACTCTCGCAGCACCTTATTCAGTGAGACCAAAGCCTGGCGCAACTGTGTCAACGCCTTTAGAATGGAATGAGGTCAACGAAGAACTGTCTCCTAAGCAATTTACAATCAAAAATGTATTGGATCGCTTTGAGAAAAAAGGAGATTTATGGAAACCTGTTTTAGGTAAAGGAGTTAATATTAAATCCATTATTAAAAAAATGTCTTAAATATTTAAATTTTACCGATAACAATCTTTTACTTCTTCTAGTAAATTTGTTATTGAGAGTCTTTTTGATCTGAAAAATACGGGAACTTCTTTTGAAACAGAAAGACAACAATAAAGGCGATTCTGCTGTTGATTTTTTTCAGTTGGCTTAGTCGTATTTTTGTTTGATGTGTTCAACTGTTGATTTACAGATTTTTTCCAGGACTGACATATTGATATCTGAAAGTTTTTTTACATATATACAGGCTTTGGCCATTTTGAATTTGCCTAAATCTTTCAGTAATTGATCGTTTTCTTGAGTTGGCAAATACACATACATTGAAAATGCTGTTTTTCTAGGGGAAAACCCTATTAGAGGAGCTTCACCAGAATGCCCACTTTCGTATTTGTACTGATAATATCCAAAACCAATAATTGTTGGTCCCCACATTTTGGGAGCAAAACCTGTCCATTTTTCCATAAGTTCGATCAATTGAAGGCTGTCTGACTTTTTTTGTTCATCATCGACATATTGATTGATGAAGCTTTTTACATCTACATTTGTTTCGGTTGTTTTATTTTTTGTAGCCATTGTTGTTCTATTTTTGCTTTAAAAATAATCCGGCAATTAGCGAAATGAGAATACCTAAAGGAAAAATTTCCATAAAAGTGAGTAGGACTATCATGAGCGGACTTTTGTACCACTCTTTCATTTGATTCATTTCGGTTGTTTTTTCGGCAAGATCTTCGGGATTTGTGTTTTTCAAAACCATGTCACTGTATTTTTCTATAAAATCAGGGAAAAAATTATAAAAAATAACCAGCCAGGTCAAAACGTAAATGATCGAAATAATGAACGAAATTTCCAAACCAACCAGAAATGCTTTTCCAAAAGAGATTTTACCATTATTCCTTTCGCGATCTTTTTTGACACCTACTATTAGAAAGACAAAAGCCAAAAGCATACTGGCAAAACCAATAACCGTATTAGGTTGCACTCCCGGATTGGCTTTCATGTAGAATACCATCGCCGACATGACAACTGCGGCAACTATCCCACCTAAAATCCCGTTTTTTAAGATGTTGTTCACCATGATCTAGTTTTCCAAAATTAAAATGTTCGCTAATTTAGTTAAACAGGATGTAAAGTTCTGAAATGTAAATAATTAATATTGTGTTTTGGTCTTAAGATTTTTCAATTTTGCAAATTTATATAGTGGCAAGTATTGTAATTTTTTTTGGAGGCTTATCTAAGAGCTTTTTTTCTTTTTTTTGTTTTCAAGGCTGGCTTTAAGCATTTCCATTAAATCATCATTTTGTTTATGAACGACTTTCATTTTGGTAGGAGCTGGTTTTTTGCCTTTGGCTTTATCTTTTATAATTTGCAAAAGCTTACCGGTATATTCATCCTTATAATTCGAAATATCAAATTTCTCAGTTAATTGTTCAACTAATTTATTAGCCATATCCATCTCTTTAGCCTTTGTTTTAGACACAGGTGGCAAATTTAATTCTGATGGATCTCTGATTTCCTGCTGAAAGCGAATTCGGTTTAAAACAATTACATTTTTATATGGTTTTAAGATTGCCAGACCTTCTTTATTTCGCAGTACAAAACTTGTGACTCCAACTTTACCGGACATTTCCAACGCATCTCGTAATAATGCATAAGCTTTCATTGCGCCTTTGTCTGGTTCAAGATAATAAGGCTGTTCAAAATAAATGCTATCTATTTCTGATTCTAAAGCAAAACTCAAAATGTCAATGGTTTTGGTTTTCTCGGCATCGGCAGCGGCAAAATCTTCATCTTCAAGAATAACATAATCGTCCTCTATTTTATACCCTTTTACAATGTTTTCATAAGAGACTTCTTTTCCTGTATTTTCGTTTACTCTTTTGAATTTAATGTTGGCGTGGTCGGTTTTATCGAGCATGTCCATATCAAGAGAACTTTCCTCAACTGCAGAAAATAATTTAATTGGGATATTAATTAATCCAAAACTAATAGAGCCTGTCCAGATTGATCTCATAATTTAAATTTAAATTCATTTTTCATAAGATGCAGCAATATAATAGAGGATTGTTGCAATACTCATTGAAATCATTAAGTGTATCATGGGGATGATTTTTAAGTTGGATAAATTTAAGGAGTTGTTTGTTTTTAGCCTTTATACTTAAAAAACAATAAATTACAAAATATACATGTTTAATAAATAATTGTCTAGTGTGCCAAAAATTTTGAATAATGAATTTGAAATCGTAACTATGTTGAAGAATACTAAATAGTAAATACACAAATATGATTTTTAGAACAAATTATTCTCAACGAATTGGATTCTTAATGGTCTTTTTAATGTTTTCCAATTTGATTTTAGCACAAAAACAATTTAAAGTTTTGCTGATTACAGAAACCAAAGGTTGGTATCATGAATCGATTGAATCTGGAGTCGTTGCAATAAATGATTTAGCAGCTACTCACAATTTTGAAGTTGACAGACAACAAAATGCACAAAAGATTACAGAAGATAAATTAAAGAATTATGCAGCAATAATCTTTTTGAGTACTACTGATGATATTTTTGATGAAAGTGAAAAACTTGCCATTCAAAAATTTATCCACTCAGGCAAAGGATTTGTGGGGATTCACGCCGCATCCGATACGGAATATCACTGGGAATGGTACACCAAACTTGTTGGAAGAATGTTTCATATTCATCCAAGTCAGCAAACCGCAAAACTCAAAATCTTAAATCATGATTTTCCAGGTCTGGAAAGTTTTCCAAATTCACTTTTATGGACAGATGAATGGTACGAATTTGGTCCGGAAAAAGTTTCGGGTTTAAAATACCTGATCGCCGTTGATGAAAAAACATACGACCCAAAAACAGTTTGGAAAGGTCGAGATACAGATGCAAAAGGAAAACCGATTGATAGGGTAGGGAATGGAATGGGAGACTTTCATCCTATTTCCTGGTATCATGAATTTGATGGCGGAAGATCATTTTACACCGCTCTTGGGCATATTGATAATGTGTACAAAAATCATTGGTTCCTAGAGCATTTATATGGCGGAATTTATTATGCTGCCACTGGAAAAGGCTTATAACGAATGTTTTTAAATTTAAAATGCTCCACTTTATTTCAAAATATAGTGGAGCATTTATGATTTTATAACTTTCTAAAATATCGAACACAGAAAGATTTTTATTTTAATTCAATTCGTCAAAAGTATTTCCTCTTTTGATATCGCCGGTTTTGAAACCTCTGTTAAACCAATCCATTCTTTGTTCTGAAGTTCCGTGTGTAAAAGAATCGGGAACAACCTGCCCCTGCATTTTTTTCTGAATTGCATCATCACCAACGGCATTTGCAGCGCTCAAAGCTTCTTCAATATCTCCAGGTTCAAGCATTTTGTTTTGGGCTTCATTATAATGTGTCCAAAGACCAGCATAGAAATCGGCTTGTAATTCTAAAGCAACAGACAGTTTATTGCCTTCAGTTTCGCTTTTGTTTTCTTGTAATTGGCGTACTTTTTTTGAAGTTCCCAGTAACGTCTGAATATGATGTCCAAATTCATGTGCCATTACATAAGCTACTGCAAAATCACCGCCTTCGGCTCCAAATTTGGTTCTTAGTTCATCAAAAAATGTCATATCCATATAAATCGTTTTGTCTCCCGGGCAATAAAAAGGTCCAGATGCAGAACTAGCACCTCCGCAAGCAGTTTCAACTTGACCGCTAAAAAGAATGAGCTTTGGAGCTTCAAAAGTCAAGCCATTTTCTTTAAAAATTTTTGACCAAACGTCTTCATTATCGGCCATAAGCGTCTTTACAAATTCACCTTCTGTTTTTTCTTTTTCGGTCAATGGTCTACTTTCGCCTTGGGTAGTTGGTTGGTTGAATTGTTCTAATACTGGAGTAATTATTTGAGCGTTTTCACCACCAAAAGCATTTACCAGCAAAATAATAAGCCCAATTACTCCTCCGCCTACAACTGTTTTTCCACCTGTGGACATTCCCCTGCGGTCTTCCACATTATCACTTTGTCTTCTTCCAATCCATTTCATAGCCTTATACAATTTAGATGTTAGTTATTAATTTAATGATAATTTATAGAAAAAATAGATTTATGAAATTATACTTTTGGGTTTTAACCATTTTTCTAAAATATCTTCCAGCGTTTTCTTTACTATCGGTTTAGAAACATAGTCATTCATACCAGCTTCAATGCATTTTTCTTTTTCTCCCATTATCGTTCCAGCTGTCAGAGCAATGATAATAATATCTTCCAACTTAGGTATTTTTCGAATTTGTTTGGTGGCTTCATAACCATTAATCAAAGGCATTTGAATATCCATAAAAATGATATCCGGAATAACTTCTTTTACTTTTTCGAGCGCTTTTTCACCATCTACAGATTCGTAAATGATGCATTTTGGAATAATCTGTTTGACTAATGTTTTAGTCAACAGCATATTGATTTTATTATCTTCGACAATTAATATTTTTGGCTCTTGATTTTCAAATTGTAAGATACGATTTTCTGATGTATCTTTTTGAGATTCAAGTGATTTATCTTTTTTGAGTTTATTACTGCTTTTTAATTTTATATCAAAGAAAAAAGTACTTCCTACCTTGTACTGACTATTAATTTGTAGCTTACTATTCATCAAACTCAATAACTGGTTCGAAATTGTTAATCCCAATCCTGTTCCGCCAAATTTTTTGGTTGTCGAACTATCTTCTTGCGAAAATGCCTGAAATATAATTTTTTGATTGCTTTTTCGAATTCCGATTCCGGTATCTTTTACTGAAAATCGCAAAGTTGTATGATTTTTATGAGCCTCTAAAGCTGCAATAGTCAATGTAATGCTTCCGGTATGTGTAAACTTAATTGCATTCGTTAACAGATTGATCAATACTTGTTTAAGTCGGATGTAATCGATCCAAATGTATTTTGGGACATCCTCATTAATAATATAGTTTATTTCTAATTTCTTTTTACGAGCTTGATAATTGATTAATTCTTTTATTTGAAGGATGATATCTTCAATGCAGTATTTCTCTATATTAAGTTCTAATTTACCAGATTCAATTTTCGAAAAGTCAAGTATATCATTAACTACTTCCAATAAAATATTGGCCGATTGATTAATGGTATTCATGTATTTTTTTTGGGTATTTTCGAGTTTAGAATTCATCAATAAATCGGTGTACCCAATAATTCCGTTTAATGGAGTTCGTATTTCGTGGCTCATATTGGCCAAAAACTCCGATTTTGCTTTGTTTGCTGCTTCTGCGAGTTCTTTTTCTTTCAGGATAGACTCATTCTTTTTCTTCTCGGTGATATCGATAAGAATTCCTTCCATAAAAGCAATTTGACCATTTTTTAAAATAGAATCCCCAAATTCTTCAACCCAAACGATTGAGCCATTTTTATGAACAATTCGATAAATAACATGTAGCGCTTCCTTTTCCTGTAGTGCTTTTTTATTTTTTTCTAAAACCCATTCTAAATCCTCATGAAAAATTAAGTCAATGTAGTAAATCTTATTTTCTAAAAACTCAGATTTTGGATAACCTGTTAGCTTTTCAATTTCATCGTTGAGGTAAATTTTCGAATATTTTTCATCATAATTAGATAAATAAACAGTTCCCGGAATATTATTAGCCAATAAACGGAATCGTTCTTCACTTTCTTCGATAATCGATTCATTAATATTACGTTCAATTGACGATGAAATATTTTTGACTAATAATTGTAAAATCGAAATCTCATCTGAGGTCCAAACTCGCTTGCTGATAGAATTATCAAATGCGAAAAAGCTATCAAATTCATTTTTTATAAAAACAGGTAGAAATAACAATGAATCAGGATTTAAATTCCTTAAACGCATTTTATCTGCTTCGTTTTTCATGTTATTTATAATAGCTTCCAAGAATTGCGTTGGAGATAAGTCTTTTAGATTATCACTAAATTCACTAAACTCCAGATTTTGAAATATCGGAAAAACTTCTTCAAAATCTCGTTTCTCATTTGTCCACATATACTTTTGGTCAAATAAATTTGTTCTTGGATTTTTTTTGAAATAAGAAATACGTCCTGAGTTGGTTACTTTTCCAAGCTCATTTATTATTCCCATGATAAGGTTTTTGGATCTCTTTTCCAGTAAAAATTGGTTAGTGTTTTTATTTATTACAAACAGCAACTCACTTTTGTAAGCTAATTTTCGTTCTATTTCTAACCTCATTTGAGATGCTAATGCAATAACAATTAAATCTGAGATTGATTTGGCAAAATTAATATCTTCATTATCCCAGTTTTTGACATGATCTGTCGATTCGTATGAAAGGATGCCTTTTAATACGCCATCAATAAAAACGGGTGTATCAAGAGTTGAAAATATGTTGTTGGTATAAACATAATTGTTTTTTATGTCATTGTTGTTTGTATACGATCTAATATCAGACTGAACGACTTGAAGTTTATTTTCGATTTTTTTGAAATAATCTATATTTTCATCTTTATAAAATTCAATTTGAGTGTCGACATCGATTCCAGACTCATAAAGCTTTTTACATACAATTTTGTTCACATCATATAACCAGTATCCGGCTCTGTTTATATCCAAAGCTTTGGCAGTTATTTGTAAAATATTGCTAATAGTCTGATCGAAATTATCAGTATTGGAATGATTTAATACAGCAAGATCTTTGAGCGTTTTGCTGTATTTTTCTATCTTATATTGTCTTTTTAATTTTTCGTCTTCTATGTTTTTTAATAGCGTAATATCTCTGGCAATTCCGGAATAGCCATCGATTTCTCCAAAACTATTTCTTCTGACAAAAACATTTTGGGAAATCCAAATTTCGCTTCCGTCTTTTTTGATGATAGGAAATTCGAGCGTGGTAAAATTCTCTTCAATATCCAAAATGTTTTGGTAAAAGCTCAACGTATTGGTGATGTAATCTTTTCTGACTATTGAAGAAAAATCTTTGTTTAGTAATTCTTCTTTAGAATACCCTAAAGCTTTTATTCCATAATCATTCACAAACGTAAATCTCCCTTTGGCATTAGCTTCAAAAATGATATCAACTGCTGTTTGGATTAAGGTTTCGTACTGTTTTCTTATTTTTATTTCATTAGTAATATCTTGACCAATACTAATAATAGAATCCTCAGCAAACTGTTTATCAATCCATTGAATGAATTTGTATTCGCCATTTTTACATTTCAATTTGCGAACATATAAACGGTTGTCAACAAAGTTTTTATGGTAATCTTCTCTAATAAATTCTGGATCTTCAGTCAGCTCCCAAAAGCCATATCCCATAACTTCATCCGGAGTATAACCCAAAATTGATGTAATAGTATCACTGCAAAAAGTTATTTCGCCTAATTTATTTGTAGCTATTGTGAGTGAGTTTCCTTTATTTACAATTTGATTGGTAAAATTAACCTTTTCCTGAATCCTAAAAATTGAGATATACCGAATGTGATTAATTATAAATGCCATTATAGCATAACAAATAAGGATAATAGCTTTATTAAGCGGTATTAAATCAAAATAAAGAGTAAAGAGTATAAATGAGAAAATACAGCCACAAAAGACCCAATATTTTTGTATGGGTTTGATAATTATATAAGAAAAGAAAAATGCTAAATTGAAGGTAAATGTTGGAATGAGATCATTTGGTAAAAAAACGATATTGAATGCTGTTAAGGAAATATAAATACAAAACAAAAAGGTAAATATGGTTTGGAGTCTATCATATACATATTTTGACTTTTCGCTTATTAAAAAAATCAGCAAAAACACAAAACCAATTGTAAAGTTGTACACTAGTAGACTTTGCGGTCGAACTTTAAACAACTCAAATACAATTTCTACCAATGGAAGGATTAAACCGAGGTACAATAGATAGAGTTGGTATTCTCTTTTTTCAGATTCTTTATTTGGAAGATTATCAATTCGTTTTAAAGTTGAATTTATTTTGGTATTGAAATAAAAAACAGCAACCGCTAGAAGAAAGAACATTATAAACAAAAATGTATCTCTATGTATCAGTAATATGAAAAGATTGTGTACCAAACTTAATGGCATAGCAGCGTAAACTGAACTCGGTAAAGAAAAGCTGGTGTTGAAAAACAATAAAAATTCACAACATAATGTCATAGTCTCTAGGGGGTGTAACTATTTTTTGTTTTAATGTTTAATAATTCAGGTCGTTGTGTTGTGTTTTTGCATTTTCTTCAGAATCGTCAATTCCAACAATAGCGCTATAAATAGCATAATTCATAGAATAAAGAAATGGCATTGTAAAAAATATACCAATGCAACAACCTATAAATCCAACAAAAGATCCAATTACAGCAACAATCATAAGTGCTAAAAGCACAAATGGCTGTTTAAAAACAATTTTAATACTATGTTTTATAGCATCAATAGCTCCTAATTTTCCAAAAACTATTAATGGAATTGTAAGTATTGTTATAAATGATATAAAATACGAAATAATTGAACCAGTAAATTCAAATTTAAAGTGTACAAATAAATTTGATTGGATATAACTTGCTGTTAAAATTAGAAAAGTGGCAAGAATTATTTCTTTTGAATAAGGATATTTATAATAAGAAAATAAAGAAGAAACTGGAAAGTTTTCGTCTCTGTCTCCATGATGAGCCATTTTTAAAAATGAGGCTTGAAAAGGACTCAGCAATGACGAAACAATAGTCATAATAGCGCCAATAATCAGTAAATTCTCTTCAGAAAGATTTTGAAGTTTTTCTGGAGTTAATTCCTCAGTCATTTGGGCAATTCCCAGAATTGAAACCAGCGAAACAGTTGCAACAACTATAAATAAAACTATAAAGATAAATAGTACTAACCCAGCATATAATGCAATTTTTTTATAATTCTCAAAAGCGTGATTAAAAACATTTCCAAAATCAATTTGGAATCCATTTTTCTCAATATCTTCTAGTTTTTCTAAAGTTCTTTTCATGTATATATGATTAGTTGTTGTAAGTAATGTGTTTTTTTAAAACGGTAATTAAAAAGGTTTATTATGATTCTTTCGTTTACAACCAGATTGTTGTATTTCTTTATAAATCAGGACGTAAATTTACTGTTTTTTTTATGTTTAAAAAAGAGAGTACCTGTTTTAGGTTATTTTTAGAGCTTTGATAATTTTTGGTTGTTATAACCAGTTTAATATTTTTTTTAGCGTACTTATTTTGTTATTTGTGTAAGGAGCATATCTTAGATTTAGGTCCAGCCAATTTGCTTTTTTCACAATTCCTTTATGATGCGAGAATGTATCAAAACTCATCTGACCATGATAAGCACCAATTCCGCTATGACCGACACCGCCAAACGGAAGTCTTTTATTGGCAAAATGAATTACAGTATCGTTTACACAACCGCCTCCAAATGAATGTTCCAAAATTGTTTTTCTGGCAAATTTTCTGTCGTCGCTAAATACATAGAGAGCAAGAGGTTTTTCGTATTTTGATATGATTTTGACTAATTCTTTTTCTTCTTTATAGGTGATTATGGGAAGCAAAGGACCAAAAATCTCATCCTTCATTATTAAACTGTCTAGGTTATTTTCTTCAATTAATGTTGGCGCTATATAAAGATCTTCGATGACAGTTTGTCCGCCAAAAATTACTTTTTTTGGTTCAATCATACTTACTAAACGATGCCAGTTTTTTTCGTTTATAATACGGGCAAAGTCGGGAGAGTCTTTTGGATTTTCAGTATAAGCTTTTGTGATTTCATCTTTCATATAATCAACAAAATGGCTTTTCATTTCTTCCTGTATCAAAATATAATCTGGTGCAATACAAGTTTGTCCTGCATTCAGGAATTTTCCCCAGACAATTCTTTTAGCCGCAAGTTTTAAATTAGCAGTTTCATCAATAATGCAGGGGTTTTTTCCGCCAAGTTCCAATGTTACCGGTGTGAGATGTTCAGCGGCAGCTTTGGCAACGATTTTACCAACTGCCACACTTCCTGTAAAGAAAATATAATCCCAGCGTTTGGCGAGTAATTTTTGAGTGACATCTACACCGCCTTCAATTACTTTTACATGTTGAGGGAGGAATGCTTTAGATACTATTTTTAGAATTATAGTTGATGTTTTTGGAGTCAATTCAGAGGGTTTTAATACAACTTGATTCCCAGCTGCAACTGCCGAAATCATTGGGCACATTGCCAATTGGAACGGATAATTCCACGGAGCTATGATTAAAACCTTGCCGTAAGGTTCTTTTACAATATAATCTGTAGAAGGAAAATTGAGTATTGAAGGGAATACATTTTTAATTTTTGCCCATTTCTCAATATTCTTAATGGTATTTTTTAATTCAGAAATGGTATAACTGGTTTCGGTTGCAATCGATTCAAAGGGAGGTTTTTTAAAATCTTCGTACAATGCTTGAATGATTTCATTTTCGCGTTTGATAATTTCATCCAATAATTTTATTAAAGCTTCTTTTCTGGTACTAATATTTAATTTGTAACTCATGGTAAAAAAAGTTTTAAATCATATGCATTAGTAAATTTAGAATAAAATTCTTTTCCAATTGAAAAATTAAATGGCTTTCCAAATAACGTCGTCTGGTGTAGGAGCGATAATGCTTATTTTTTCTTTGGAAACAGGATGGATGAATTCCAGTTTTCGAGCATGAAGATGAATGCCGCCATCAGGATTACTTCTGTCAAAACCGTATTTTAAATCCCCTTTGATAGGCGATCCGATTGCAGAAAGTTGTGCCCTTATTTGGTGATGTCTTCCTGTATGTAGTAAAATTTCAAGGCCATAATAATTATCCAGTTCTTTAATAATTTTATATTCTAAACTGGCCATTTTGCTGTCTGGAACTTCTTTAAGATGCGCTTTGGAAGTGTTATTTTTCTCGTTCCGTTTGATGTAATGAACGAGTTTATCTTCTTGTTTGGCAGGCTTGTTTTTGACCACTGCCCAATAGGTTTTATTGGTTTCCCGGCTACTAAATAATTCATTCATGCGAGTCAGAGCCTTACTGGTACGGGCAAAAACCACGATTCCAGTTGTTGGCCTGTCTAATCGATGAACAACGCCAAGAAATACTTCGCCTGGCTTATTATACTTGTCTTTAATGTATTCTTTTACAACGTCGCTTAACGGTTTATCTCCCGTTTTGTCTCCTTGAACAATGTCACCTACGCGCTTATTAACCACGATAAGATGATTGTCTTCGTGTAAAATTTGGAGATTATTTTTGTTTGAAATTAATTTCATTTTTTAGTTTCTAAGCTACTAAGTTCCTAAGTTCCTAAGATAAAAAAAACTTAGCAGCTTAGAAACTTAGAAACTTAGTATCTTAGTGTCTTAATATTGTTCTTTCTCGTTCGGGAAATCTTTGGACTTAACATCTTCCACATATTGGCTGATAGCAGAAGTCATTCCTTCGTATAAATTCATATAACGTCTTAAAAAACGTGGACTGAATTCGTTATTCATTCCCAACATATCATGAATGACCAATACTTGACCATCAACGCCGCCGCCAGCTCCGATTCCGATAACTGGAATCGAAATACTTTCAGCTACTTTTTGTGCTAAATAAGCTGGAATTTTTTCAAGTACTAATGCAAAACACCCTAAATCTTGTAATAATTTGGCATCCTCTATTAGTTTTTCGGCTTCGGCTTCTTCTTTGGCACGTACAGAGTATGTTCCAAATTTATAGATAGATTGAGGAGTTAACCCCAAATGTCCCATAACTGGAATTCCTGCGTTTAAGATTTTTTTGATAGAGTCTTTTATTTCTTTTCCGCCTTCTAATTTTACCGCATGACCACCACTTTCTTTCATAATTCTGATTGAAGATCGCAACGCCTCTTTTGAATCTGATTGATAGCTTCCAAAAGGCAAATCAACAACTACCAAAGCTCTGTCAACAGCTCTAACTACTGATGATGCATGGTAAATCATTTGATCTAAGGTAATAGGTAAAGTGGTTTCGTGACCCGCCATTACGTTTGAAGCAGAATCACCAACTAAAATTACATCTATCCCAGCCGTATCTACAATTTTGGCCATGGTATAATCATATGCGGTAAGCATTGATATTTTTTCACCATTGGTTTTCATTTCAATTAGAGACTTTGTGGTGACTTTTTTGTAATCTTTTTTTATTGCAGACATTTTATTTATGTTTTATTCCGATTCTTCGGATTGATTTTGTTTTTTGAGAATACAAAAGTAATAAATAGAATTTTCTAAATTAGATTTTCATAAAGAATATGAGATTGAAGACAGGTCAAATTGTGATATTGGCAATTTAATGGGGGCTTTTTAAAGAATTCTTGCGGTGAAATTTGCTTGCTAAATTGGTTGTTATTCGGATGTTTTAATTAATCTAGACCAAAACTAAATCTTTATAAAATCTTTATATGTGGCTTTGTTATATTATAAAATACTTACATGATATGATATAACTTTGTTTCATCAAATAAATACTAAGGTTATGAGCAGTATTTTGAATCAAATAAAGATTAAAAACCAATACTTAATAAGCGTTTTATCTGTTGTTACAGTCGCTTCATTGTGTTTATTTATCCGAGATTATTTGGACTATAAAATTGTTGGTTATATTCTATTGGTGGTGGTTTCGGTACTTTCAATGTTTCTGGCAATTTTGCCGTTGTTGCTTAGTGCGGTTTTGAGTGCATTAATATTAAATTTTTTATTTATTAAGCCTTATTATACTTTACATATCAGTAATGCCGAAGATTCATTATTGTTGGTTTTGTTTTTTATTATTACCCTTGTAAATGCAGTTTTGACCCATAAAATCAGAAGAGCCGAAAAGGTATTGCAAATCAAAGAAGTCAGAGTGAACACCATGAAACTCTACAATGCATTATTGGACTCGTTATCGCATGAATTGAGAACACCGATTTCAACAATAATGGGCGCCATAGATACCATTCAGAGTAAATCGGTGCATATTTCCGAGGTAAATAAAGAGAGTTTATATTCTGAAATTGAAAAAGCTTCGTTGCGATTGAATCATCAGGTAGAAAATCTATTGAATATGTCCCGACTCGAATCGGGTGTTATTGAGCCTAAAATGGATTGGTGTGATTTGGAAGAATTGATTTATAATGTTTTGGATCAACTAAAAGACGATTTGCAATTTCATAGAATAACAGTGAAAACAGATGAGAATTTACCACTTTTTAAATTAGATTATGGATTGATGCAACAGATTATTTATAATTTGGTTTTTAATGCTTCCCAATATACACCCAAAGGAGCCAAAATCGAAATTAAAGTTTCGTACAATGTGGATGCTGATTTTGAATACAATCCTGATAAAATATTGCCTTGTGTGATCACAATAGCTGATGACGGTATTGGTTTTCCTGAAAATGAAATTGATAAAGTGTTTGATAAATTTTACCGTCTTCAAAATTCCAAAACAGGTGGAACCGGGCTTGGGTTATCTATTGTAAAAGGTTTTGTCGAAGCCCAACACGGAAAAGTAAGACTAGAAAACAGGGAAGAAGGAGGTTCAGTTTTTATACTCAGTTTCCAAACTTTAACAATGAATACTAAAGAAATTTCAAATGAGTAATAGTGCCCAAATTTTGGTAATTGATGATGAAATTCAAATTAGGAAACTACTTGAAATAACGTTGGATTCTAATGAATACCGAACAATTTTTGCTGTCAATGCAAAAGAAGGATTGTCTATGGTTGCCAATCATCAGCCTGATTTGGTCATTCTTGATTTGGGTTTGCCTGATGAGGATGGACAAGTGGTTCTGAAACGTTTGCGTGAATGGTACAACAACCCAATCATCATTTTGACTGTAAAAAACTCCGAAAATGAAATTGTAAAAGCACTAGATAATGGAGCAAACGATTATTTGACTAAACCGTTTCGTACACAAGAATTACTAGCTAGAATTCGGACTGCCTTGCGAAATTCAGTAAGCATAGAAAAAAGACTTGCATTTGAGTTTGGTTCTGTTTCGATTGATTTAGCGTCTAGGGTGGTAAGGCTGAATAATGAAATTTTGAAACTTACGACCACCGAGTACAATTTGCTTTCCATTTTTGTAAAAAATGAAGGGAGAGTATTAACACATCACTATTTACTGAAAGAGGTTTGGGGAAACAGTTATGTAGATCAAACCCAATATTTGCGGGTTTTTGTGGCACAACTTAGAAAAAAGATTGAAGAAGATCCAAATCATCCTAAATTCATCATCACCGAATCTGGTGTAGGATACCGTTTTAGTACAGGGTAAATCAATTTAAAATACTGAAATTAAATACAATGCAAAGTCCTCTACACTTTGTATAGGGTTTTGCATGCTCAAAAGATTGAAATATATACAATGATAATTTAAATAAAATGAATACTACGACAGTTCAAAAAGTTACGGCAGCATCACTTTTGGTTGCATTTGGGATTATTTACGGAGATATCGGAACGAGTCCGTTATATGTGATGAAAGCAATTATTGGTCAAAGAGAAATATCAAAATTGCTGGTTTATGGAGGAATTTCGTGTGTGTTTTGGACACTGACTTTTCAAACGACTTTTAAATATGTATTGCTGACACTATCCGCCGACAATCACGGTGAAGGCGGGGTCTTTTCTCTTTATGCTTTGGTCAAACGCTTTGGGAAAGGAAAATTAGTAATTCCAACCATTTTGGGAGCGACTACGCTTTTGGCGGATGGAATTATCACGCCCCCAATTTCTGTTACTTCGGCAGTGGAGGGACTTGGAGATGTGGTACCCAATATTCCAATACTTCCAATAGTTATTGTAATATTATCTGGGCTCTTTGTTTTTCAGCGTTTCGGAACTCAAAAAGTAGGCTTTTTTTTTGGTCCGGCTATGGTAGTTTGGTTTTCGATGCTTTTAATTTTAGGGTTTGTCCAAATCTTAGAGCATCCGGCAATTTTAACGGCTTTGAATCCGATGTATGCGTATGAGTTATTGGTTGAATATCCCCATGGATTTTGGTTATTAGGAGCTGTTTTTCTTTGCACTACCGGAGCCGAGGCATTGTATTCGGATTTAGGACATTGTGGAAAAAGCAATATCAGAATAACTTGGATTTTTGTAAAAATTGCGTTAGTAGTTAATTATTTGGGTCAGGCTTCTTGGTTGATGAACCAAAGCCATCCTTTTCTAGAAGGCAAGAATCCTTTTTATGCCATCATGCCACAATGGTTTTTGTTTTGGGGTGTTCTCATATCAACTTTTGCTGCCATTATTGCTTCGCAAGCTTTGATAAGCGGTTCATTTACATTAATTAATGAAGCGGTGTCTCTAAATTTTTGGCCGCGTGTGACAATGAAAAATCCAACTAATTTGAAAGGTCAGATTTATATTCCATCGGTAAATACGATTTTATGGGTAGGCTGTATTTTGATGGTTTTGTATTTCAGAACTTCTACTAATATGGAGGCAGCTTATGGATTTTCAATAACCATAGCGATGCTGATGACTACCGTTCTTTTGAATTATTATCTGATTTATATCAAAAAATTAAACAGGGTGTTGATTACTGTAATTATTACTGTTTTTGTGATTATTGAAATTGCGTTTTTTGCTGCCAATATTGTCAAAATCAAAGAACGCTGGATGTTTTTGTTTTTCGAGTTATTCATATTTATGACAATGTACGTTTGGTTCTTTTCCAGAAAAATCAATAATAAATTGGTGAAATTTACTAATTTGACAGAGTACGGAGCTAAATTTTTGGAACTGAGTAATGATGTTACCATTCCGAAATATTCGACTCATTTAATTTATTTATCAAAAGCAGATCGAAATTATGAAATTGAAGAAAAAATATTGAATTCTATTTTTTCCAAGAAACCCAAAAGAGCCGACGTATATTGGTTTTTTCACATCAACAGAACCAATTCACCTTTTGATTTGAATTATGAAGTTATAGAATTGGTGAGCGATAAAGTGATTAAGATTGTCTTGAATATTGGTTTTAGAATTCAGCCAAAAGTCGAATTGTATTTCAAACGAATTGTTCAAAATCTTATTAATAATAAAGAACTGAATTTGCATATTCGCTCCGATGGTTCAACAAAATATAATCCGGAACCCGATTTTAAATTCGTAATTATCGAAAAGTTTTTATCGGTTGAAAATGAATTTTCTATAAGTGATGGCATTTTATTGAACTCCTATTATATGTTGAAAAATATGTCATTGTCAGATACTAGGGCTTTCGGCCTTGATAAAAGTGATGTAGTTGTCGAAGAAATCCCTATCGTTTATCATCCTATTACAAAACTGGAATTGGATAGGAAATTGGTCAATTAGATAATGAGATAATTTGGAAATTAGATAATTTGAAAATTAGAAAATTTGAAAATTAGATAATTGGTTGATTGGGTCTTATCCAGTTTGTCAATTATCTAATTTTCTAATTTCCAAATTATCTTATTACCTAACAATCCGCCATATTCACAGCAACGGCCAATCCGCCTTCGGAGGTTTCTTTGTATTTTGAATTCATGTCTTTGGCAGTTTGCCACATCGTGTCTATTACTTTATCTAACGAGACTTTGGCATTTTTTGCATCGGTTGCCAAGGCGAGTTCTGCGGCATTAATTGCTTTTATTGCTCCCATCGTATTACGTTCTATACAAGGGATTTGAACTAGTCCACCAATTGGGTCACATGTAAGTCCTAAATGATGTTCCATCGCGATTTCGGCGGCCATTATTACTTGTTCAGGAGTTCCGCCCATTAATTCGCATAATGCACCGGCGGCCATTGCACTCGATACTCCAATTTCAGCCTGACATCCGCCCATTGCTGCAGAAATGGTTGATCCTTTTTTGAAAATACTTCCTATTTCGCCAGCAACCATCAAGAATTTCTTGATTTCATTTTCACCACCTTGATGGTTTTCGATAACCAAATAGTACATTAAAACCGCCGGAATTACTCCGGCGCTTCCATTGGTAGGAGCGGTTACCACTCGGCCCAGCGCAGCATTTACTTCATTTACGGCAAGTGCAAAACAACTTACCCATTTCAGGATCTGGCGAAATTTAACTTCGGTTTTTCTAATTTCTTCCAGCCATTCTTGGGGATTGGAATAATTAGACAGACCAATCAAACTTTGATGCAAATCAAAAGCGCGGCGGTGAACATGCAATCCTCCGGGAAGCATTCCTTGAGAATGACAACCAATGTACATGCATTCCAGCATCGTATTCCAAATTCGCATTAACTCATGATGAATTTCTGCTTCTGGTTTCATCGACTTTTCGTTGGCGTAAACTATTTCCGAAATGGCTTTGTTTTCATTTTTACAATAAGCTAACAATTCCGAAGCTTTGTTGATAGGGAAAGGAAAAGCACATTTGATAGCGTTTTTCTTTTGGGCATTTTCTCGTTCTTCCTTTACAACAAAACCACCGCCTATGGAGTAAAATGTACTGCTGTACTCGGTATTATTATTGAAATAGGCAGTAAAAGTCAATCCATTTGCATGAAAAGGAAGGAAATTTTTATTGAAAACAATATCCTGAAGAATATAAAAAGGAATATGGATTTGGTTTCCGAGATTGATTTCATTTTTGCTTTCTATTGATTTGATGATTCCATCAATATTTTGCACCGGAATGTATTCGGGATCTTGACCGCTTAGACCAAGCATAATCGCCAAATCGGTTGCGTGTCCTTTTCCAGTTAATGAAAGAGAACCATACAAATCCACTTTTATTCTTGATATTGTATTGATATCAAAATCACTTCTTAATTCCTCTAGAAAACGTTCGGCAGCACGCCAAGGGCCTAGTGTATGCGAGCTCGAAGGACCGACACCAATTTTTAGCATATCAAAAACAGAGATACATTCTTCCATGAAGTTATATTTATAGAAGAACAAATATAATTATTAATTTAGGTAAAAATGATTGTAATGTTTGAATAAATGATAATTTGTGAATTAAAAAATCAGATAATTATGTTAATTAAATAATAGGGCAGGTAAAATGGTTTTGTGTTCATTGAGATTTTTTTGTTTTTTACTAAAAATGAGCACTTTTACGTCAATCCCAGGTTGTCTAATTGAAAAATCAGACTATTAAATCTTCATCCTTAATGACTTCGAAACGCAGCAACATTCATCTGTTAAGATATTTAAAAAAAGTAGTGCAGTTTTTGTTGATTTTATTGGTGTGAAACGATTTAAAAACTATATTTGTCGCTACATTCAAAAATTCCGGAAAACATGTTTGAATTTCAACAGTATTTAGGCTTTTTACTTTTCTTAACCATCCTTACAATGGGATTTTGGTTAATGTTTTTCTTAGTTGGTTTCTTATCTTATTGGGTAACGGGAGCATCTTGGGAAGCATATAAAGAAAAGAGAGCAAAACAAAGAGAAGAAGAAGAGGCTTAGTCTCATTTTTTACTTTGCAAAGAAATTAAGGATTCGTTATTACGAGTCCTTTTTTTATGTTTTTTTGTATATAAAAAGATACGCAAGAAATTTTTACCCAAAGTCAAAATTATAAAAAAAGGATTCGCTATAACGAATCCTTTTTTTATTGTGTCTGGTTTAAGATTATCCAGGAAATTCTCCTCCGCCATCTCCGCCACCTTCATTTCTAGGAGTTTGATTCTTTTCTCTGTCGTTTTTAGATTTATTGAAACGGTAAGTAAATGATAAATTAAATTGACGTTTACGGAATTGCATTTCACCATACGAGATTTGAGTTGGGAGATTTGTTACTTCGTCTGTAAAATAAGTATAAGATCTCATAATTCTCGTATTGAAAATATCACTAATATTGAACGCTATTGTAGCTTTGTCTTTCATTATATCTTTACTGAAAGCTGTGTTCATAGAAAATTGATCCAAGTTTTTCCCTTGTGCAGTTTTTTGTTCCCCGTTATAAGTACCATTCAATTGCCAATCGATTTTGTATGGCAAAGTTAATTTTGAGTTTACTCTTGCAAACCAAGTTGTAGCCTGATTGTTAAGGTCTTGTACTACAAGTTTTCCTGTCGTATCAGTGTAACTGTGCTCTCCTGTTGTTTTTACATTATAGAAATTGAAATTACTGTTTATTCTCCATACTTTGAATGGGGTATAATTTAAAGTAAATTCAAAACCTATTTTTTGCTCTTTTCCTAAGTTAATTGGCTGACTTTTTATAACTGGAATCCCTATAATTTCTTCACCTGGAGATGGAGTTACCACCTCACCATCAGGAGTTACGAAGTCACCGGTTGGAGATCTTACAAAGCTGAAAACATCTTTAGTGCTTTCAAAATAAGCAGAAGTAGTGAAAGTTACTTTTTCCCAACGTTTAATATATCCAATATCAAATTTATCTGTTAAGGCTGGATCTAAATCTGGATTTCCTTGAAAAATATTAACATTACTTGAATAATTAACGGCAGGATTCATAAAACGACCTCTAGGTCTTGATAGACGCTTGCTGTAACTTGTTGTAATGTTACTTTGATCTGAAAGTTCATAACTAATGAAAGCACTTGGAAAAAAGTTGTTATACTTTTTAGTATTAAAATCTTTTGGGTCCTCTAATAAGTTTACATGAATATTCGTGTCTTCCCAACGCAATCCAAACAAATAAGAGAATTTATTTGCTTTGAAACCATACTGTGTGTAAAGCGCATTGATGTTTTCTTTGTATTCTAAAGTATTTGATAAGTTTGAAATTGGATTTCCATTTTCGTCCTTAACAGAATATATATTATTTAAATCTCCAAAATTTCCTTTATATCCCGCTTCAAATTGACTCCCTTCTCCCAATGGAAGAACATAATCAGCTTGAATTTGTGCTTGCTTTTGGACCTGATTATTTAAGGTGTTGTTGTAATTATCAGAACCCGTAATAATACTTTGGTTATCATCAGTATTTCTTGAAACAGAAGCATCAACTGTAAGTTTGTGCCCTTTGTCGTTGAAGTTTTTAATTAAGTTTGAAGTATATGATACATTTTCACTACCACTATCTCCCGTATTCAAACGATATGAGCTGGTTGTGAAAACATGGGCTGCATCATAGTTGTTGTAATTAATTAAATCCTCGGTATCGCCAGTATACTTTTCATAATTAATAGCATTTGTCCAATATGTATTTGGAGCAACAGTCCATTCAAGGCCGGCTCTTCCGTTAAAACCATCATTGGTTCTTTTTGTGTCACGGTCCTCGTCTAAATAATTTTTAACAGAACCATCATCATTAAAATACTGAGAATTGGTTTTACCACCACCTTCATTTGTTCTGTGGTTATAGCCCACAGTAGTGAAATAGTTTAACTTTTCTGTTTTGTAATTGACATTGGCACTCAAACCATACGTTTCAGGAATTCCTCCAGAAGCAATAATTGTTCCGTTAAAACCTTGATTTTTCCCTTTTTTAAGAATGATATTGATTATTCCAGAACCACCTTCGGCATCATATCGTGCAGAAGGATTGGTGATAACTTCAACTTTATCAATAGCATCAGCAGGAAGTTGTCTTAATGCTTCTGCGATGTTTACGGCGTAAGATGGTCTTCCGTCAATTAAAATTCGGATATTATCGCTTCCTCTTAGACTCACATTCCCTTCTGTGTCAACAGAAACTGATGGTACATTATCAAGAACATCGCTTACTGTTCCTCCTTTTACCATCATATCCTGACCAACATTATATACTTTTTTGTCCAGTTTGATTTCAACTGATGACTTTTCAGAACGAACAACAACTTCATCCAATTGCGAAGCATCATCTTCGAGAGCGATAGTTTCTAATGTCGTTTTTCCGCTAATATTTTTACCTTTTATACTAACTGATTTGAACGAAATAAATTCGACAGTAATATCATAAGTTCCAGGAATCACATCAGCTTCATATTCTCCTTTGTTATTGGTGATTCCTCCCGAAATGGCTTTAGGAAATTTTTGATTTTTTAAAGTAATTGTAGCATATTCTAATGGTTGATTGCTTTTTTTGTCTACAATTTTTCCAGTTACTTTGACTTTGTTAAATGCTGGGGGGCCTTGCTGTGCAAAGTTAGATAGTCCTAAAAACAAAAATAATAGGACTAAAGTAAGGTTGAAATTTTTCATTTTTTGATAAATAGATTAGTCCGTAAGACGTTGAAATGGGGAAATAGTTTAAATGACAGTTCTTAAACTTATGTTAATATTTAAATAAATGGAATGACTAGGTCTAAATCTCGTCCAATAATTGCCTGGTCACCTTTGACAACAATTGGACGTTCTATAAGAATTGGATTCTCTACCATTGCTTGAATAATTTGATCATCAGTAAGAGTTTTTCCTTTGTAATTCTCTATCCAGATGCTTTCTTTTTTTCGGACTAATTCAATTGGAGTGAAATTTAATTTTTTTAATAATAAGATTAATTCAGCAGCGGTAGGAGGAGTGTTTAAGTAATTGATAATTTCGAATTCCTTGTTTGATTCCTGCAAAACCAGCAAACAATTTCTTGATTTTCCGCAACGTTGATTATGGTAAATTTGTATCATTTTTTGAGTAAAATATGAGTTGTTATAAAATAGAATAGCTATTTTAGAGCCAGCAAAAATAAGATTTGAAATACTATTTGAGGTATAATTTTAGAAAAAAAATATATGTTTATAGAGCAGGGAATAAATGAAGAAAACAAATTTGGAAAGTATTTTTTGGGGATGTTAATTATTATTGGAGCATCATTTTTGGGGCAAATTCCAATGTTGGCGGTAATTTTATTTGAAACTCTAAAAGGAAAACCATTTCCCTCCACCGATTCAGAATTAATGAATTTTTTAGAGCCAAACTTGAATTTGTTTCTTTTGCTTTTTTCTTACGTTGTGATTCTTGGAGCGATTTATCTTATCGTTCGTTATATTCATCATCAAAAGTTTATTTCAATCATTACGGCAAGAAAAAATATAGATTGGAAACGAGTCATATTTTCATTTTCGTTATGGGCTATATTTATGGCGGTTTCTACATTAATTACTTATTATTTAAATCCTTCTGACTATAAAATTAATTTTCAGCTTGGCCCTTTTTTGATTTTATTCGTGATTGCAACCTTATTAATCCCAGTACAAACAACTGTCGAAGAATTAGTTTTTCGTGGATATTTAATGCAGGGATTTGGCAATTTATCCAAAAATAAATGGTTGCCATTAATTATGACTTCAACTATTTTTGGATTACTACATATTTTTAATCCAGAAGTTTTAAAAATGGGCAATATAATTTTGGTCTATTATATTGGTACCGGATTGCTGTTGGGAATAATAACTTTGATGGATGACGGAATGGAATTGGCTCTTGGTTTTCATGCTGCCAATAATTTAATTGGAGCTTTATTAGTAACTTCGGATTGGTCTGCTTTTCAAACTTATTCTGTTTTAAAAGATGTGTCGGAACCAACGGCTGGATTTGATATTATATTGCCTGTGATAGTGATTTATCCTGTGCTTTTGATTATATTTGGTAGAAAATATAAGTGGTCTGATTGGAAAGAAAAATTGACTGGAACCTTAGAATAGATCATATTTAATAATTTAAAACAACAATCAATATTTTATAGTATGAGTACAATAACTTACAAAAGTGTGCACAGCCATTTTAAAATAAATGGTTACCATTTGACCAAAGAAGATTTATGTAGAGTTGCTTATAGCTTTATAAAAGAAGGTGCCGATTTTGAGCAAGCAGTTGGAGATTTCGTATTAGATTGGTTTGATGATAAGTCGTATATTGATATGTCTACTTCTGGAACCACCGGAAAGCCGAAAAGCATTAGAATTCAAAAAGATGCGATGGTTCATTCGGCTATTTCGACAGGAGAATTTTTTGGATTGGAACCAGGAAATAGAGTATTGCACTGTTTGCCTGCAAAATATGTAGCCGGAAAAATGATGTTTATTCGTGCTTTTGTTTTAGGTTTAGATTTGGATTTTGTTGCACCAAGTTCTCATCCATTAGAATATAATGATCAAAAATATGATTTTGCTGCAATGGTGCCTTTGCAAGCAAAAAACTCAGTTGACAAATTAACCAATATCAAAAAGATAATTGTAGGCGGAGCCAAGGTAAATAAATCACTCGAAGAAGAATTACTTAAACTTCCAGTAGAGATTTATGAAACGTACGGAATGACAGAAACAATCACTCATATTGCTGCCAAAAGAATTGGAGAAGAGGCTTTTACGACTTTGCCAAACGTTACAGTTTCAGTAGATGAAAACCAGTGTTTGGAGATTCTGGCAAAAAATATCAGAGATGAAAAAATTGTTACTCATGATTTGGTAAAATTAATTTCAGACAAGCAATTTATTTGGTTAGGCCGTATTGATAATGTAATTAACAGCGGTGGAATTAAAATTTTACCAGAACAAGTAGAAGGTAAATTGTCAACATTAATTCCGAGACGTTATTTTGTTGCGGGGAAACAAGATGACACTTTGGGCGAAAAAGTGGTTTTGTACGTTGAAGGAGAATCATTTGATATTAATCCTTCCGTTTTTAATGTTTTAAATAAATATGAAAAACCAAAAGAAATTATTTTTATTCCAAAGTTCAAAGAAACCCCAACAGGAAAGATAATGAGGGACGAAAGTAAAAATTAGTTATACTCGAGTTTAATAATATTGTATGAAAAAAGCTGTCTAGTTAGACAGCTTTTTTTTGTAACTTTTTCAGGTAATGAAATGATTGGAAACAATTATTTTTCCATTTTAAAATAATAATCGGCAGAATTTTTACCGCCACCATAAATGGCAAAAAAGATACATAAACCGAGTGTCAGTATTGCTAATAATAAATTTTGTTGATGCATATGCCCCATAAAGTTGATTATAACTGCACAAAATAAAATTGGTAATTGCGCTATAATTGCCCAGCGGGTTAATAAACCAAAGAAAATCAGAATTCCTCCAATTAAATGGGCTGGTGCAATATAATGAACTAAAAACATTCCTCCCCCAAACTTATCGAACCTGTCGATAGGTGATAGTAAATCGACCAAATATTGAGTGTTTGATACAAAATAAACACCTTTCATAAATAAAAAAACACCAAGACCCATTCGAAGTAGATCTAATGGCAAATAAGTATGCGCATTGGCCCACTTATTTAAGCTTTTTACATTGTTCATATTTTTTTGGTTTAAAATTAATATACTAAGTTATTAATTATTAACGACATAAGTCTGATTTTAGCGCCAAAAAATGTGGATTATGTTTTTTTTATGGAATATTTATATGAATTTAATTTTTTTAAGGAAGCATTTGAACCTTAAGATGACGTTAAATCATTTTAAAAAATTATTGCCCACTAGTAGCGCTTGATTCCACTATTAAAGTAGCTACGTGACTATTTAATTATAATCTTCATCTTTTTAAATAAAGAAATTCCAAATTACCATTTTTTGTAACATCAGCTTTCAAGTATCGAAATAGTCTTTGATATGGTGATTATTGTGGAAAACACCTATCGAAATATCGTGATTATACTGAAATAAAATGCTTTTTATTGTTGTTGTTTTGTATTCAATTATTTGATTATCATTTAATTACAATTTCTAAAAAAATGGAATAAGCCGAAAATCCAATCAAAGAGTAGGTGCATAATTTTATTAAAAATGGCAAAAGAAAAATTAGAACTTAGAGCAATTCAGGAAGCAATTGCAAGTTCAGATGCTAATTGGGAAGCAGGTATTACAAGTGTATCGGAATTATCTGAAAACGCTAAATTAATTCTTCTTGGATATACACCAGGACCTGGGGATCCAAGTTTAGAAGAACAAGAACAGCAATGTTCGGCAGCCTTGAATCAATATTTAGCTGCTTCAGCAGCGGATTCTTTTGGCGCGCCGGCAGGTTTAGATTGGCGCAATAATGGTGGGAATTTTGTTACCGCAGTAAAAAATCAAGGAAATTGCGGTTCTTGTGTGGCATTTGGTACAATTGCCTCGGTAGAAAGTCAAGTTAAAATTTTGCGTGGCGCAACTTATGCTATCGATCTATCGGAAGCGCACCTTTTTTATTGCCACGCAAGATCAGAAAGTCGCAATTGTGGCAACGGTTGGTGGCCTGATAGAGCATTAAGCTTTTTTCAGTCAGCTGGTGTAACACAAGAAGTATATTATCCATATACAGCTGGTGATCAAAATTGTTCAGGGAAACTTGCTGGGTGGGATAGTAATCTTACGAAGATAACTGGTTATTCAAAAATCAATGGTATTGAAGCTATCAAGGAATATATTGCTACCAAAGGTCCTGTAGAAGCTTGTTTTAGCGTTTATAGAGATTTCTATAATTATAGATCGGGTGTTTATAAACATATTACTGGAGAACTATTGGGAGGACATTGTGTTTGTATTGTAGGCTATGATACCGCAGGTAAATACTGGATATGTAAAAATAGTTGGGGAACTAATTTTGGTGAGTCTGGTTTTTTTAAAATTGCTTTTGGAGACTGTGGTATTGAAGGTCAAGTGTATGGAGTTACCGGAATTGTAAATGATTACAATATTAATACTGTAAAAGTTCAAGGATTATGGACAATTAATGAAACAAGAAACGCGTGGGTGTATTTAAGTGGTGGAAACGGTTGGAAAAAAATCGGTAATTTGAATGATGCCGCTTTCATTAACATGGCTAATCAGTTGGCTTCAGCAAAAATTACAAATTCAAATGTCAACGTGGTAATTAAGGATGGTTTAATCCAACAAGTGTATGTATTCTAAAAAAAAAATTAATTTAAAAAATAAATATTATGGCAAAGTCACCAGTAAATAATCCTCCAATTGCTCAAGTTGAGACAGAGGGTGCAAGTGTTCCATCTTTAGCAGTGGAAAAAATAGAAAGTTCATCATCAATAAGTAGTGATGAAGCGGCTCCAACTTTAACTCCACCTTCAGCTATAAATTATGCTGCTGAAGATGGCTTTGGAGCAGGCGTATGGAACAATGATAAAAGGATAAATGCATTGTTTTCAGTCAATGAAACTCGTAATTCCTGGATTAGTGTTGTAGGTATTGGATGGGTAAAATTAGCCAATACTATTGACTCGGCTAACGAAGCTCTTACTGTATTTTCTACAGCAGGAAAAGTCAAAAACTCACCTGTTAACTATTTTCTTGATGGTGGACAAGTGACTCAAATTTACGTTTGGTAATTTTATATCTTTAAGACATCTGAAAAGAAGCTTGTTATTTTCCTAAATTACAACGACTTTTCAGGTGTTTTTTTTGTTTTAATTAAAAAAAGTAAGACAATGATAGTGATAAATAAAACATTTAATGGGAAGAAAATCAAGTCTAAAAAAGGCGAGGCGATTAAAGTGCAATTGGAAGAAAATCCAACCACAGGATATATTTGGAAAATTCAATCTTTAGATGATAAACACATTCATTTCAAAGAAGATAAGTTTGAAGCTGAAGGTGACGGAGTGGGTGCAGGCGGAATAAAAACTTTCTATTTTGAGATTAATAACGAGGGCGTAAGTGACTTGCATATTGTTCTTAGTAACTCTTGGGAAAATGATCCAGCGGATACTTTCAACGTGACAATAGAAAGTTAGTTTTATACATCATCACAAATTCATAAAAAGAAATCTCTATTACGAATAATAGAGATTTTTTTTATGCCTATAATAGATCTAATTATTGTTTCGATCAGCAATAAAATTATCCATCGTTCTAATTTTAAATTATGGCAAGTGCAATTCGGATAAATCTTTTATCGAATGATAACCTAATTTGCGATAACTTTCAAATTGTGCTTCGTCAAAAAACTGATCACCTGTAGACTGCTGTGGAAAATCGGGATTTGCCAAGGCGTATTCTCTTATATCAATAGGTTCGTCACCTGTTAACGCTGCTTTAATATAAATTAATGTTCCCTTTATTGGTACACCAGGATAGATGATTTCACCTTTCAGAATGTGCTTTTTCTTCAGTTTTTCAGCATTTTTTGTAATATCTTCAAAATTCTCAAAGATAATTTCAACACCAAAATCGATTCGACATCTTCTTATGGCATTTGCCAAACCTTCGCATGCAACTTCCTGATCCTGCTCGCCATCCCCTAATATAATATAATGACAACGTCTTCTGATGAGTTCATATAACCCCATATTATCAAAATGGCCACCATCAGAGAGACATACATAATCCATACTGATGTCGGATTTACCAGTCAGATCATGGATTAAGTACAATAAACCACCTCTTGGATCAGAATCTTTCCATCTTTTAAGTCTCGTGTTACCAATCCACCAGCCCAGCCGAACGTTAAATATTGTTAGCAAAAAAGCCATTGGTGCAGATGAATGATGTCCCCAATTGGGATTGACAGCTGCTCCAGATATTGCCATTGCAGTCCCAATAGTTGGACCTCCATTTTCGTTAGAAAATTTATTGGTAGGACGATAGCCGTATTCATAAACATGATCCACATCATAAGTTGACGGACGAGTAGGACTAAAATCATAACCACAATACAGAGGTGTAAAAACAAATGATTCTGCTTTACGATCTTGCCTGTCTAGTGCTGAAATAACCGTTGCATTAAGAGCGGTATTAAGAATTGGATAAGGACCAAAATAACCGTCTTCAACTTTCATAGAGGATAACAATATATCATCATTTGTGTCAAAACCGGTAAATACATTTGCTGTTTTAATACGATCTTCTCTGCTGCGGGTTGCTCCCATAAAAGCCCTTATAAGCCGGTTGCGATAAAAATGGTGAAGAGAAAACTCATTAACTCCAACGCGCCAACTTAAAAAGAGTGTAACTAATAATAAACCTATGGTAGTCAGATAATTTATAAAATCATTATTTCCTCCTCTAATCAGATTTATAATATAGGAACCAATAAGCAGTACCCCAATCATAAAAATAAATGGTATAATTTTAACGAAGATATTGCCAATACTCTTAGATTTATTTGGGTCTTCATCACCTTTTGATGAAAATGCTATTTTTACTCCCCAACCAACTATCCCGAACCAACCGCCCCATGCAGCTGGCAAAACAATTGACGAAGTTGACCATAAATCAGGCATAATGAATATTGAAAAACAAATAAGAATCCAGAAAAGCACAAACCGATTTACATAACCGCCTGTTCTTCCCCACCATTCCCGACGGTAATCAGGAAACATTTTGCCCATTATCGCCATACGCATTATTATTGCAAAAGAAAAAATTTCAAGTACGATAGGAACGCCGATCAATAACATTACTTTATTTGAGCTTATGTTTTTATTTAAATTTCTAATCAGAATCAATAGCAATTCATAATTTTTCCAAAACAAATAAAGTAATGCACTTAACAATAGTGCAGCAGCAGCTGAGGATACTGTTAATATGATTAATAATAAAATATTATTGATTTTATTATTTACGAGATTTCTTTCTTCACTAGACAATTTCTCCTTGACAACATTTGCCCTGCCTAATTGAATAAGATCATATCTTTTGTGATAATTACCCAATAACGCTACTATAATCAATGCAATAAATGAAGGAAGTGAGACATTAATAAAGAACCATTTGTAAATATCTTCATGTTTAGGGGAAATTTCATCTATGCTTATGTTAAACATAAATGTACTGATCAGAAATGCACAAATGACGGTCCAAATTATGAGTATATAAGGAAGAAGATTAGATATTTTCGTTAAAAAAGAAATGTTAAAATTGAAAAAAATCAATTTTTCTTTGGCTCGAGCTACTTTTCTTTTTCGTTTAACTTTATAATAAGATCGCATGGCAAATGCCGCAGTAAAAGCTCCAAATAAAAGCATTAAAAGATTTATAAAAAAATACGGAATTTCATTCTTTTTTTCAAACCCTTTAAATAGTTGCCCAAGAATTTCCCAACCATTATACAGATCCAGAATCAAAGAAAAAACAGTCAGCAATACCAGCAATAATAATATCTGATTGACAAGAGTGTTCCTAAGCCATGTCATTCCTGATGTCCAGGCGTCTGGTGACATAATGCCTACATTTGGAGAAAGATAATTACTAAACATTCGAAGCCAGCGTATCGGGCGAACTTCATCAGCAAATGGGTCAGATGATTTTTCTGGACATAACTGATCGGTAACTTTGCTAAAAGATCCGGATCTTTTTATCCACGAAGTGTACCATGTACCTATATAACCGCCACCAGATACTGTTGATATATAATCTATTTTTTCTAAAACGTCCAGACTTGCCAGTCTTTGTAATATACCAAGATTAAATGTGGCTGAACGAATGCCGCCTCCGGAAAAGGCGAGTCCAGTAAGCTTTAAATCTACAGCTCTGGACATAGGATCATGTATTTTAGTTTTTTCAGAAGCTACATTATTCAGATTTTCATCTGCAATTTTATCATTTGTGACTGACACTCTCCATTCCTCGCTTCGCTTCTTGCGGGCTTTATCAATTTCGTCCAGTTCATCATTAAATAATGTTTCAAATGGTAATGGAAATTCGGTTCGTATTTTTCTTTCCGTATTATTTTTCAACAATTGTTTAAGTAACAACTTATCATTTGTAAGGTATTTTATTGATTCCTCCTCATTTTTGTTCCACCACGTTTTATGATTTTTATAATCAACTTCATTTAGAATTTTCGAATAATCATATTTGTTATCTTTTGAGATATAAAATTGATAAAGACGAATTTCATATGCTGATTTGTTCTGGCCGGTAATTGCAAGAATTACCTGTACTGGCATATACATAAGCAAGGCCGAAAGTTTCTTGCGTTCGTTTAATTCTCCTTTATAAAGTGCTGCTCGCATTTGTTGCCGCCAAAAAAACGAAACCCTAAACAATAAAAGTTCCGTTGTTGTTGGTGTGTCTTTATATTTTATATCAATATTGGAACCTAGCCATTCCAAAAGATCGTACATTATATCCAAATATGTCCTTACTAGAATCTCATCTTTACAATTATCAGGGCTATGCCAGACTAAGTCTGTTATCTCGTCTATTTGACTGGGTGTTAATTTATTTATACCATAGTCATTATCACTTTTTTTTCCGAGATCGCTCCAGGAATTTCTATCTAAGAATTCTTTTGGGAAAGTATTCTGAGGATTGCTTTTCAAAATATCCTGAAAAAGGTTTAGATAAGATATTGCTTCAGCTGTAAGATCAGTTACAATGTCCATGGTTAAAAGTTTAGATTATAAATAAAATAAAACTACTCATGTTAAAAAATGTTAAATGTAAATATACAGATAATTAACTATTTGGTAATGCGTTGTATCTGAATTATTGTTAATTATTTAAAAATAACATACAACTTTTAAGTGTATTATTCGATTTTTTGAAAGTTCTCAAAAAGTAAGTCGGAACGGTTGAATTTGAAAAGTTTTAAAATAAAATTTCAGAATGTTGGAATAGTATTTTGAGAAAATGAAGCGATGCAACAATTAAAGAATCCGTTAAGTTTGAATTATTCAAATATGCTATAAATAGAATATATAGAAATTGCCTTTTGAAAAAAAGGCTTAATAATTTACGAAAAATGATGAGTTTTGTTTTGAATTTTTGATATTAAGACAATTCAGGAATTGAAAATGTTCTACATAATTTTCATGGAATAAAATTGCTTAAACCTGAATCACACCCAAATTAAATTGTTTTTCGATAGGAGCGTGGTTAGCAGCTTCAATTCCCATTGATATCCATGTACTAGTTTCTAAGGGATCGATTATCGCATCTGTCCACAATCGAGCGGCTGCATAATAGGGAGAAACTTGTTCGTCGTAACGATTTTTTATCTTCGAAAATAGTTCGGCTTCTTTGGCTTCGTCTATAATTTCTCCTTTATTTTTTAATGCTGAAGCTTCTATTTGCGCCAATACTTTGGCGGCTTGAGTACCGCCCATAACGGCTAATTCTGCGCTTGGCCAAGCAAATATTAACCTTGGATCAAATGCTTTTCCGCACATTGCGTAATTTCCTGCTCCGTATGAATTTCCGACAATCACAGTAAATTTTGGCACCACCGAATTCGACACTGCATTAACCATTTTGGCGCCGTCTTTTATAATTCCGCCATGTTCGGATTTTGAGCCAACCATAAATCCAGTTACATCTTGAATGAATACCAAAGGAATTTTCTTTTGATTGCAATTAGCAATAAAACGAGTCGCTTTATCTGCAGAATCCGAATAAATAACACCTCCAAATTGCATTTCGCCTTTAGCAGTTTTTACAACCTTTCTTTGATTAGCAACAATTCCAACCGCCCAACCATCAATTCGGGCATAACCGGTAATGATAGTTTGCCCGTAGCCTTCTTTATAGGCTTCAAATTCGGAATTATCAACCAGTCGGCGAATAATTTCCATCATATCGTACTGTTCGTTTCTTGCTTTTGGCAGAATACCATAGATTTCATTTGGGTCCAAAGCTGGTTTTTCTGCTTTGATACGATTGAATCCAGCCTTGTCAAAATCACCGATTTTATCAACTATGTTTTTTATTTTGTCCAAAGCATCTTTGTCATCTTTGGCTTTGTAATCCGTGACACCAGAAATTTCACAGTGAGTTGTTGCCCCACCTAATGTTTCATTGTCAATGGTTTCGCCAATTGCAGCTTTGACTAAATAACTTCCGGCCAGAAAGATACTTCCGGTTTTATCCACAATCAAAGCTTCGTCACTCATAATCGGAAGGTATGCGCCGCCAGCTACGCAACTGCCCATAACCGCCGCGATTTGAGTGATTCCCATACTGCTCATGATAGCATTATTTCTAAAAATACGTCCAAAATGTTCTTTATCTGGAAAAATTTCGTCTTGCAAAGGCAAATAAACTCCTGCGCTATCAACCAGATAAATTATCGGTAAACGGTTTTCAATAGCAATTTCCTGAGCTCTTAGATTTTTTTTTGCAGTAATTGGAAACCAAGCTCCTGCTTTTACCGTGGCATCATTGGCGACTACAATGCATTGTTTTCCTTTGACATATCCAATTTTTACAATTACACCTCCAGACGGACAGCCTCCATGTTCTTTATACATTTTTTTACCAGCAAAAGCGCCGATTTCAATAGATTTTTTGTTATGATCCAGCAAATAATCAATACGTTCCCGAGCGGTCATTTTACCTTCGGCATGAAGTTTTTCAATTCTTTTTTCGCCGCCTCCAATTTTGATTTGGGCAAATTTCTGTCTAAGTTCAGAAACTAAAAGTTTATTGTGATCTTCGTTTTGATTGAAGTTTAAATCCATAAGTATAATCTAATTGATGTGATCGCTAATTTACGGAAACGAATGAAGATAATGGTTTGTAAGTTGAATTTTTATTAAAAAGAAAAAGCCCCGCATTTATTAAAATAACGAGGCTCTTTTGTGTACTTCAAAATTAATTTGAATCCTTAGGTTAGGTTTAATTGTACATCTTTATATAGTATTCATCGACCATTCTTGCAGAATCAAAGAATGGGACAATTTGCTTCATGCTGGTTTCTACTAAATTCCACCAATCTTTTGGTTGATCATAATATAACGGAAGGATTTCTTCTTCAAGCATTTTATACAAATTTTCCAAATCCATTCCGTCTTGTTGGTGGACAGGCAAATTGTGATCTACAATTGGTAATATAAATGAATTCTTAGTTTTATTCAATTCCTGGAATTCGCGAACCCAACCATCATTAGTAGAAAAGTTGATGGCACCGTTCATTGCTGCTGTCATTCCCGAAGTTCCCGAAGCTTCTCTAGTTACTCTTGGATTATTTAACCAAATATCAGCACCCATTTTTAGCTCACGAGATAATCTTAATTCATGTCCAACAAGTACCGCCATGTTTTTGAATTCCTTGCTAATGCGTGAAAGGTTATCAAAATTGTGAATCGCTCCATAATCTGAAGGATAAGGTTTTCCAGCAAATATAATTTGGATTGGCTTTTCTGAATCTGTCATTAAACTTTTGAATTTTTCAAAATTTCGAGTAATCAAATCGGGTCTTTTATAATCTGCAAATCGTCTTGCCCACACAATGGTTAAAACATTTGGATCAAATATTTTTCCAGTTTGATCGGCAACAACTTCGAATAATTTTTCTTTTAATCGTTTTTTGCGGCTGATTAAATTTTCTCTTTTTTTGGCAGTAAGAGCCTCATTTAGCCACGGGTCTATCCAGTATTTTTTGCTTTGAGCATTAGTAATATGTGTGATTGGACAAATTCCTGTTGCTTCTTTCCACATTTCTCTAGAAACTTCACCGTGTAATTTGGATACACCATTTGCTTTATGACTTAATCGCAATGCAACTAATGAATGATTAAAAGTGTTATCATAAATTCCGGTTATTTCTCTAACTTTCTCTAACGGAATCCCATCAAAAAAGCTTAGGTTTTCTAAGAAATGAATATCGTGTTTTTCGTTTCCTGCTTCTTCGGGAGTATGTGTTGTAAAAACTAATTTCTCTTTTATTTTATCTACACTGTTGTATTTGTTATACAAATGAAAAACAGATGAAAGTGCATGTGCTTCGTTTAAATGATAAATTTCCGGCTCATACTCTAGAGCGTCTAATAATTTGGCACCACCCAATCCCAAAACCATTGTTTGAGCTACTTTGGCACTTGGATTTGAATCGTATAATCTAAATGTAGTTGATTTGGCTAAATAATCATTTTCAGGAACATCCGTAGAAAGGAAGAACATTGGAACTGTTCCAAATGTTTCTGGTTTCAGGAAGTAAGCTTTAATCCAAACATCGCAATTATTGATTTTAATGGTGAATTTGATATTGGTGTCTTCCAGAAAGCTATAATTCTTTTCTCTGAAAAGAGCTCCCATTGATGAATCTTCATTGAAGGATTGGTCGTAATATCCATTTTTCCATAAAATTCCGATTCCTATTAAATTTTGTTTCAAATCATAAGCGCTTCGCATGTGTGATCCTGCTAAAAAGCCTAGACCTCCAGAATAGATTTTAAGGCTTTGATCAATTGCAAATTCCATAGAGAAATAAACAGCTGATTTTTGATATTTTTTATTGAATGTATATGGATGTCTGTATTGTTTAGGTAACTTTTTCATTTTCATGTAATTTAGAAATGGGATGCTGGGGCAAATGTAGAAAAAAAGGTATTCCATCAAAGAGGTGAAAATGTTATAAAAATGTTGGTAAAGTGTTATTTGCCAGATTGTTTGCTCTATATCGTTGTAGCAATGATAAATAGTAATCTATAATGTTTTTTGATTAAAAAGAAGTGATAATTATGTAACTCATTGGTTGTGAATCTATAATTTTTTATTTTTTTAGAAAGGTATATTTGTTAATAAATAAGACCTTCGGTTATGAAATTTACGATAAAATTGGCTTTTATTCTGCTGTTCTTCTCATTTGTGGCAAATGCTCAAATTCAGGCTTTGGATGTTGATAGTCCCCGGCCGAAAAATTTAACTCAACGCTGGGAAATTGATACAACAGCGGTAAGAAGTACTTTTTTATTAACGCCCTATAAACCGATTTATATTTTGTTGGGAAAATATTCAACTCATCCCAATGATCAACCACATTCTGAAAACAATAGCCCTGAATACATTGTTCCGGAAGGTATAAATTATGATAATATTGAACTAAAATTCCAATTGAGCTTTAAAACAAAAGTATTGCAAGGCGTTTTGTGGAAAAGCGCCGATTTATGGGTTGCTTATACTCAAAAATCATTTTGGCAGGTTTACAATCATGACCTTTCGCGTCCTTTTAGGGAAATAAATTATGAACCTGAGGTGATTTTAAATTTCCCGGTAAATTTTAAAATTTTTGGCTTTAACACAAAAATGGTCGGAATAGCTTTTAATCACTTGTCGAATGGGAAAAGTGATCCATTTTCCAGGACTTTAAATAGAGTTATTGCGCATGCTGGATTAGAACGTAAAAATTGGACTGTTTACTTGAGAACATGGTATGGTTTATCTGATAATAGCGGTGACAATCCAGATATTTCAGATTATACAGGGAGAACTGATTTAAATTTAATTTATACAAAAAATGGACACACAGTTGCATTTTATGGAAGTTATAATATGAATTTTACTTCTTTGCCAAAAGGATATGCTGAGCTTTCTTGGTCTTACCCGATCAAAAATAATTTGAAAGCGTATTTGCAAATTTCTCACGGTTATGGGGAATCACTAATTGATTATAATCATCTTCAGACTACAGTTGGACTGGGAATTTCTTTAATAGAATGGCTGTAGTTTAAATAAAAACCCGAAAGTTTTTTTAAACTCTCGGGTTTTTACAAGTTATGCGATCTGCAATCTTAATACTAAAGACTATTCTTCTTCACGTTGTCCCATCATCATCAGATATGCTTTTAAGAATCGATCAATATTTCCATTCATTACGCTGTCAACATCACTGGTTTCTTCTCCAGTTCTAACATCCTTTACCAATTTATAAGGTTGCATTACGTAATTACGGATTTGCGAACCCCATTCAATTTTCATTTTACCAGCTTCAATATCTGAGCGTTGTTCTTGTTGCTTTTTTAGTTCTATTTCATACAATTGGGAGCGCAACATTTGCATGGCTCTTTGTCTGTTGTCGTGTTGCGAACGCGTTTCTGAACATTGAATCTGAATTCCGGTTGGTTTGTGAACCAATTGTACTTTGGTTTCTACTTTGTTCACGTTTTGACCTCCGGCACCACTGGAACGCGCTGTTGTAATTTCGATATCGGCAGGGTTGATTTCAATTTCGATAGTATCATCAACTAATGGATATACATAAACAGACACAAACGAAGTATGTCTTTTGGCGTTACTGTCAAAAGGAGAAATACGCACCAATCGGTGTACGCCATTTTCACCTTTTAAATATCCAAAAGAATAATCGCCTTCAATTTCGAGCGTGACAGTTTTTATACCTGCAACATCACCTTCCTGATAATTCAGTTCGCGAATTTTGTAACCTTCTTTTTCGGCCCACATCATGTACATACGCATTAGCATCGAAGCCCAATCGCAACTTTCGGTACC
>NZ_DATIDY010000080.1:0-31948 GCF_035456085.1 Flavobacterium sp. | reverse complement strand
GCCATTTTTCCACCCAAAAATTCATGTCCGTGAAAAGTCCAGCCTTGTTTTTTGTTGAAGCGCTTGGTTGGTGCTTTTCCAATATCATGCAATAAAGCCGACCAACGCAACCAAACATCATCTGTATTTGGGCAAATATTATCGACAACTTCGAGAGTATGGTAAAAATTATTTTTGTGTGTATGACCTTCAATTTCTTCCACTTGATTTAAAGCTGTCAGTTCAGGAAGAATAATATCTAAAAGACCAGTTTTAAACAATAATAAAAATCCAACAGAAGGTTTATCTGTCGAAAGGATTTTGTTTAATTCTTCGACAATGCGTTCTCCGGAAATGATTTTGATTCGTTCTGCGTTTTTGGTAATAGAGTCCAATGAATTTTGGTCAATATCAAAGCCTAATTGAGTTGCAAATCGAATACCTCTGAGCATTCGCAATGGGTCATCAGAGAAAGTAACATCAGGATCGAGTGGGGTTTTTATGATTTTGTTTTCCAAATCAACAATACCGTCGAAAGGATCTAAGAGATTACCAAATGTGTTTGAATTTAATGATAATGCCAACGCATTAATCGTAAAATCACGTCTGTTTTGGTCGTCTTTAAGCGTACCATTTTCAACAATTGGATTTCGGCTATCATGATTATAGGATTCTTTTCGGGCTCCAACAAATTCTATTTCGGTATCTTCAAAACGTAACATAGCAGTTCCGTATGTCTTAAAAACCTGTACTTTTGGTTTCTTAGGAAGCAAATCAGATACTTTCAATGCCAATTCGATTCCGCTACCAACGGCAACAACATCGATGTCTTTTTTGAAATCTCTTTTTAAAAGTAAGTCACGTACAAAACCGCCAATGACATAACTTTCGACATGGAGCTCTTGGGAAGCCTGTGAAATGACTTCGAATATTTTATTATGTAAGGCTTCTTTGTAGTTCATATTTTTATAGCCACGAATTCACGAATTAAATCATTTATGATTGTTTATGTTTTAAAAATGGCACAAATTAATTCTTGATTTTACAAAACAATTCTTTTGTATTCAAGGGATTTATTATTAAAATTGGCTAAAATTGCCAGTTTGTTTGATGATACTTTCAAGTAATTGATGCATTGAGCAATATGTTTTGAATCTAATTTTTCACACGATTTCAGTTCTAAAATAATTGTGTCATAGACTACGAAATCGGCATAAAATTTATGGTTTAAAATAATATCTTTATACTTTACATCATATTCTTTTTCTCTTTCGAAAGGAATATTTAGTTTTTTAAATTCATATTCTAACGCATCTTTATATACAATTTCAGAAAAACCTCCACCCAAATTATTATGAACATCAAATAGGATTCCCATAATTTGAAAACTTTCGTCTTTGTGGATTATTTGTGTCATTAAAACGTATTATTTTAAAAATAAAATTTGTGAATTCGTGGCGAAAAACTATTTCCGAATGATTTTCACTTGCGAATCACTCGTCAATTTAATAATAGTGGAAGGTTTTCCAGCGATTTTATCGTGGTGCAAATTTACAACATAGTCAACGCCTTTTATAATTTCAGGACTAATTTCTTTGAAACTTTTTGGAGTAGGTTGACCAGAAATATTTGCCGATGTGGAAACTAAAGGTTTTTTCATTCGCTCCATTAATTTGAAACAGAAAGGTTCTTTAACAATACGAATTGCTAAAGTTTTATCGGCAGCAATTAAGTTTGACGCCAGATTTCTTGGATTATCCAATACAAGGGTAGTTGGATTCTCGGATAAGTCCATAATTTGCCATGCTACTTCGGGGATTTCTTTGAAAACATTATAAATCATTTTTTCACCATTCATCAGGCAAATCATACTTTGTGTTTCGGCGCGTTGTTTGAGTTTGTATATTTTGGCAACGGCTGCAGCATTAGTTGCATCACAACCAATTCCCCATACTGTATCAGTAGGGTAGAGTATGATTCCGCCATTTTTTATGACTTCGTATGCGTTTAGTATTTCTTGATTGATGTCCATTTTGTCTTAATATTAATTGTTTCTTTTTTGCTAATATTTTTTTTAAGTGAGCCCAAAAGATTATAATTGATATTGTAAAGAAAGTTGAAACTGTACATTTAAATTATGCTGGCCTAACTGCCATTGATAGTTGTACATTTTCGAAAAGTTCATTTTGGCTTTTACACTTAAATTTTCAAATTTTTTATAAGCATAAGTGTTTACATCTAAATCAACCCATTTTCTTGAGACATCTTGGTAAGCATCATAATAAAAATCCATATTATGCGCATACCTCTCTACTTGCATGCCAAATACTTGATTCTTTTCCCAAAAGCTAAAATCCAAGGTTTGTAAATTGCTGCTTGGTCCAATCCCTGCTCCAAGGACTTCTCCTTTATTAGTATATCCATGAAATATAATCCCATGCTGATACCATGCGCCTGCTGGTCTTACAATCCGGTCTGCACTTTGTTCCAGATGTGTACTTTCAAAATTGAATTTTAAGTATTGATTTTTATTTTTATTTAACATAAATATTTTTGTAAATCCAGCAAGATAAGCTCGGGAATGTTCAGGCGACTGAAAGAGGTCATTTAAATCTTGTGAATTGTCATTCCAACCACTTTCGGCATAAAATTCAAATTTTGATTCTTTCAGTACCCATCGCAGGAATAATGAAGCTAGTTGATCTCTGTTTTTTGCGTCTTCATTGTTAAGGTTTTTTTTCTGAAAAGGGATAAATATTGGCATATAATCAGAAAAACTATGTCCCATATCTTCTCGATAAACTTGAATAGTACGATTTAGTCCTAAAAATAAACCGGGAATCCATTTAGGATGATAGTTTATGGAAAGACCATTGATATATCGCCAGTCATTTCTTTTAGGTATTTCGTAATCTATACCATCAATAATATATTGAGATTTTGGACTAGTCAATCCAGAACCCTCTAGTTTTCCTGAGATTATTTGTCCTTCAAAACTACCAATGTATGTTTCTACAGGCTTTCTGGTATTTAAGGTAAAATGTAAAAATCCAGTAGCGTTATTACTCATCACTAATGAATTTTGTATTCCTGGTCCCCACCATAAGTTTTCGGTAGATATCCCTACTGAAAATTGCTTGATATTCACTTTAATATTACTTTGTCCCCAGTTTAGCTTGCTGTAAGATTTGTCTCCATAAGGAGTTGGTAAATCGGTAGTATTTAAATACGAAATATTTGCGATTCGAACTTCGTTTGACTCTTTCAGAGGAAAAGTGTCATAGTTGGGATTATCTGCGTATACATATTCGGGTCTAATTTGTGCGCTCAAAATTCCGTATTCTCCAAAAAAACCAGCGCTTAATTGTGTCTGATAGCCTTTAGCAGGAATCATTGACCCATCATTCCAGCCACTCGGAGCAAATGTATTATATTGTTGAATGAGAGTTATCGGAAGTACTTTGATATTTACTTTTTTTTTAGAATTGGATTGAGCGGAATCAACCAGTTTTGAATCCAATGGGCGCAAAGTGTATGAAACAAATGCATTTGAATTTCCTAGCAATTGTTCATTCCTGCTTCTTTGTTCGATCATATCAATGTTGCCAACAGAAATATTTTGAGCTTTTGTAATTTGGATGCCAAAAAGAAATGAGATTAAAAGTAATAGTAGTTTTTTCATGAAAATTATTCTGAATGGATGATGTATGTATTTTGTAAACAATGCAAATGTACTTTATAATTAATAAGTATTCCTGATAGTAATATTTTAGAATGATTATTTAAAAATTTGTCTTTTTAGAGCTTCGAGAAATTTTGTGCCCCATAATAAATCAGGTTCCATATAATTGCCTTCTGCCCATTCATTCCATGATTTAATAAAAATAATTTTATGCTCATCATTTTTATCTTTTACAATTTCAACTGCTTCTTTAACATGTTTTTCAAATAATTCAGGTGTAGAGTCTGTCAAAATTAATCCTTCACGACCGCTACGTGGACTATGATCCCATCCTGGAATGATACTAGGATAAACATTTTCCTTTTTATCGGTCTCTGGGGAAATGAATTTTTTTGAAGCAACTTCATAAGGATAGATCTTCATACTTTTTCGAAAAATTTTATTATATCTTTTGTAAAATTTACGTACAAAAGATTTTTTTTCTGCTAAAAATTCCTCTAATCGCATAGTATTTATCGCATCAATACCGGTATTTAAAAGTGTTTCATCACTTATTGTAAAATTCATATTCTGACCGATGAAATAAATTCCTTCTAATCCATTTTCTGTTGCGAGTTTTCGCCAAGTCTTTATAAATATTGGAATTTCAGAATGAGCTAAGGGCATATAAATCATAAAAACTGGTTTATTTTCGATTTTTATATACCTTTTATCTTTAAAAGCGGGTAAAACCTCAAAAAAATGTGCTGTATAATCTTCTATGCCAGGATATAACTGTTCTATCAAAATATTACGATTCTTTAAACCATGGTTAAAGCCTTTCCATGTTTCGTTTGCCCATGCTAAACAAAATGGGAAATCTGGTTCTCCAGAAGCAATTACTTCGTTAAAAGGTCTTTCAATAAGTCTTTTGCCATTACCAAACCAATAATGCCAATAACAAAATCCTTCTACACCATATTCACGGGCCATATCTGCTTGAGCTTTTCGAATTTCTGGTACACGCAAATCATAATAGCCTAAATCCGCTGGAACTCTTGGCTGATAATGTTTTTTAAATAAAGATTTAGCCTTACCTACATTAGTCCATTCTGTAAAGCCTTTTCCCCACCATTCATCGTTTTCGGGAATTGGATGGTATTGCGGCAAATAAAAAGCTATTATTCGGGCTTTTGTTTTCATTATTGAAGTTTACTGTTTTTTAATCTTTCTAATTTTATAGGAATTGATTAAAACATTACAATTATTATTGGCTGGCAAATATACACAATTGGTATATTATGCTGGAAGTTTTTACTATTGTTTGTTGATAATGAAGTATTGATTATTGAATGGATATTACCTGTATAATTACTCTAGAAAAGACAAAAGAGTTTGCTTTAAGATTCCTTTGGAAAATGGTTCTAAACTTTTTTCAGAATTGTTTTGTAGCTCCAGCCATAGATTTTTATTTGTATATAATTCAATTATTGCTGCGGCAAATCCATCTTTTGAATCATCAATTAAAGCATTCTTTCTGTTAATCAATTTCATTCCTTCAGCTCCTATTGAAGAAGTTACGACAGGCAAATAGTATTCAAAAGCTTGTCCTATTTTTCCTTTTACTCCAGCGCCATATCGCAAAGGAGCTACCATTATTTTATTTGTAATAAAAAAAGGTTCTATATCTGGTACGTAACCATGATATACAAAATTTGGATTCTTTAAATCGACAATTTTAGAATTTACATTTCCAATAATATTCACTTTCACTTGCGGCAATTTTTCCCAAACAATTGGCATTATTTCGTTACAGAGATAATTTATTGCATCTATATTTGGTGCATGAATTGAACCTATAAAAAGTAAGTCTTCTCTATTTTCAAAAGGTAAAGTCTGTTCTTTATTTATTTTTGGATAGTGAATATTTGAAATGGTAATTAATTTGTCAGCATTAAAATATTGAGTCATAATTTCTTTTTCGACATCGGATATTGTAATTATGTAATCTACTTTTTGAGCTAGCTTTGTTTCAATTTCAAAATATTCCTTTTGCTTTTTCTTAAGTGATATTTGAGTCGGTTCTAATTCAAAAGCTCTTTGAAAACGTAAAAAGTGAATATCAACCATATCAAAAATTGTTTTTGATTTAGGTAAGATTCGCGATATTTTGCTTAAATTTTTCTTCAAAGATTCTGGAGCATAAAACCAAACATAATCTACTTTTTGTATAGATTTCAAAAAGCTAAAATAATTTCTATACTGATTGGTCTCAACGTAGACAATAACTCCTAAATCACTAAAATACTTTACATATTCATTGGTTCGATAAGTGTCTTTTGAGCAAATAATACAATTATATCCTAGCTCTTTAAATGCTAAAATAGTTTCTTTTAACCTGTTCGAACCAGAATCTTTGTCTGGTGCTGGCATTGCTCGGCTTATAAAAACAATAGATTTACATAATGGATTGTAAGTATTGTAGTTAGGTATTGAATGATCCAATTGTTTTTCAAGTATATTCTTCTTTGCAAAATAGCGTTTTACACTTTTTAATAATCCCATCTTTATATTTTAAATACAGTGTTTACCCAATTTTCAATAGTATATTTGTAATAAATTTCGTTACTTAGAGGTTCATATGGAGAATTAAGAAAATCTGGACTTATTTCTATCTCTGCGTTTTCATCTAGAATCAAAATATTATTAGGATTGTAAAAATCATATTCTTTAATTGAGGCATTTGTAGTTATGATTTTTCTCTGCATTGCCAATGCTTCAAATATTCTGAAGCTTAAACCATTATGATCTTTTCTAATTAAATCAAGATATATTTTTGAATTTTCTAAATCTTCTTTTAAATCTTTAGGAAGTAAAATTTTTCTTGAGTAAATAATTTTTGGATTACTATTTTTTGGTAATTTTTTTCCAACGGCAATAAATTTAAAATTAATCTTATGATTAGAAAGATAATCAGCGAGTCTATTTAGAAAATCAAAGCGTTCGTCAATAGAAATTACTATAAAAATATTATCATTTACTTTTTTTGACTCTATTTCTCTTTTCTCCATATAAATATAATTTGGGATAAAAGTGAAATTGTACTTTTTTGTATCAATTAAATCGAATGAATATATTTCATCAAATATTCCATTTAGCAGATTATCAATTGGAAATCTTTTGTAACTGTCATAAATATAAGTAAGATATCGATTGGTAAGTTTTTTGATTTGTAAATGTGTTTCTCTACTTATTTTATCAGGTCTTATAAATAAAATGATGTCTTGATGTCCAAGATTCGTAATTTGTTGTACGATATATGTTTCTAAGGCTTTTTGTTTTTTATTTTTTTTTAAAAATAATTTTTTAAAAGTATTTCCAATCCTGTCAAAAATCGATGTGTATTTGTATTTGAATAGTGAAGCATCAATGTGATTTGCATCAATGTTTCTTCTTTTTAATTCTAGTATAATATTATGGTCAAAAAAAGTCGAATCAAAACTAACTAAACAGATTTTCATAATGTTTTGCTTTATGTGTGCTAAAATAGAATCCGAGTAAAATATGTTATGAAAAAAGTTTTTTTACATCCACAATCATATTTTGTTTTTCATTCATAACAAATGTTCTAAAATCTATGAATTCATTAAATACCTTCTCATAATTATTCATCACATTAATAATCAATTCGGTGACATTTTCGGTTTGCATTTCATTTGAATGTAATTTGTACTTTTCAGGAATGCCTAGATCTTCTCGGAAACCAGCTGTTCCCTCACGACCTGTCAGTAAACAAACCCCAGAAACAAGTGCTTCTCTAGGGATTTTGTCACGTCCTGGAAAATAGCCAAAGTCAATGTGAAGTTTTGCTTTTCGTAAAGTATTTCTCATTTCTTCTCTACTCATACCAGATAATGGAATCCATTCATATTGCGGGAGAAGTGTTATATATTTTTCGATTTTATCCAAGCCTTTTTTAGGGTTGTAGGTAATGATATTTTCTTTTGTAAAAGTTTCTGGCAAATTATCAAAGAAAAGTTCGGTAACATAATCACATAAATAAGCAATTTCGTTATCTAGTTTTTTAGTCAATAAAAATTCTTTTACCCTTTGAGACTGATACCAATGTGTGATAGTTTTATTGGGTTCAAAACGATATTCGGTATGTTTGTATGGAACAAATAATTTTCTTATCCAGTTTTTTTTCTTTTCCCGACTATTCATTAAAATCTCATAAAAATCAAGGCTAAGCCACCATATTTTTTTTTCAGATAAAGGATAACGCGCTATCCAATTAGTCATAGATTCTGGAATTATTACAATATTATCTGCATTATCGGTGATTTTATAAGTATAAGGAACATTGTAACTTTTATAAAAAGGGTGGATGGGGTTGCTTTTGTATTTTGAATATAACATTTTTACATCAAACCCTAGCAACAATAAAACATGGCCTAATTGATGCAGAGCTTCTGGGCCACCAGTTGCCTTATTAGGAGGGCAAATGATGAAAATTTTTTTATTCATATATCTTTATTCTGAAATATTACTTTTGAAAGCCATCCATCTATAGTATATTTTTGAAGAATGTCTTGTGGTATTTTTTGATATTCATTATTGAAAAAATCTAGAGGAATTTCAGGTTTTTTTTCATCAATTATTAAAATATTATTAGGATTATAGAAATCATAATTTTGAATATCAGGGTTGGTTGTAATTAGTTTTTTTTCTAATCCAAGACTTTCAAAAATTCTGAAAGTAAGTCCTTTTTGCCCTTTTCTGTTGATGTCTAGTAAAACTTGAGCGTTGAGAATATACTTGTTCACTTCATTTAGAGGAACGTGATTTGTAATAAATTCAATATTTGAATCACCTTTATTCCTATTCTTTTTATCAAAAATTATGAATTTATAGTTTATTTTTCTTTCAAATAACTGAGTCGCAATTTTGGATAAAACAGGTAATCTTTTGTCTATAGAACTGATATTGAATATTTGGTATTTAAAATTATCTTCAGCAGCTTCATTAGTATTCTTATTTGTTTCATATATCCAATTTGTAACAAATTTTAAATTATATTTATTACAATCTTCTTTTTCAAAAGAATATACTTCGTCAAAATTTGGGATTACCCGAATTATTTTAGGACATCTAGTTGTACTGTCATTAAAAAAAGCAATTGATTTTTTAGTGTATTGTTTAAAATTTAGAATACATTTTGGATCAATAAAATCACCTTTTATGGTTAGAATTATATCTTGAATTTCATTATTTTCTTTTAACTTCTTGATTATTTCGTTTCCATAAAAAATGTTTTTACGATTCTTTTTGAATATTGTTTTAAGAAAAAAGTTGTGGTATCTATATAAAAAATTAGGATATTCATGTATGAAATTACTAAAATCAATATGCCTAACCGTGTGACCTTCTTTTTTTAGATTGGCCGCTAGATGATTATTAAAACCCCAATTATCAAAGCTTATAATTGTTATTTTCATCAAAAATATTATTAATTATAATATATAAAATTAGTACAAATGTAGTTGTAATAAATGATTTCTCATTTATTTTAGGTTTAAGACTCTTTTTGCTGTAAAGAGAATAAGTTTTATTTTAAATGATTACACATAAAACGTGACTTTTTGTTTTTTCATATATCCATGTACAAGAATCGCTGGGTTTAGTTTAATTAAATTTTTTATAATTAAATTTGAAAACCCATTATAGAATTATTTAAGAATATTGCTGTAAACGTCAAAATATTCGGCTGCTGCAACTTTCCAATCAAAACTAGCAGCTCTTTGTTTTAGTAATATTTCGTGATTAGTTTTGTCATTTTCAAAGCTGTTTAACCCATCAAATAAAACTGTTTTCATGTATTCCGGGTCAAAGTTTGTCCAATAATTAGCGACATCTCCTCCAATTTCAGGAAGAGAAGTTTTATCTGATAAGAATGTTGGTTTTCCAAAACTCATTGCTTCAATTGGTGGTAAACCGAACCCTTCACGAATGGATGGAAAAAGGAAAGCAGTACAGTTCTTCATGAAGAATTGTTTTCCCATATTACTTACTTTTCCAGTTAAAAAAACTTGATTTGTTAATCCATTATCACTTATTAGCTTTTTTATTACTGCACCATATTTTTTAGTATCATTTCCAGATATTATTAAATTAAAATCTTTAATAGTTTTCATCATATTAATGATTGAAGTAAAATTTTTTCTTTCAATAAAATCACCAATACTGTAAAAAAACGGTTTATCTACAGGTACATTACTTATATACGATGATGTATCAAGTAATGTTGAAATTGGATTTCCGTTATAAATAATCTTTTCTGGAATATTTGGAACTTGAAAATATTTATGGGTTTGTTGTTTTGCAAATTCAGATATGTAGGTAATTGTATCTGCTTTTTTTAATTTTTCAATAAATAAAACATTTCTTTTGTGATTCATGTCCGAAGAAATTTCTTCAACAAAATTCACATCATGAATAGTTAATAGATATTTTTTATTTATTCTTGGTTCTAATTTAGAATTTTGATTTACAGAATGCCATAAATCAAATTTATGAAAGCTCCTGAAGGATTTGTATCTATGGAATGGCCAGTATTTATGATATTTGAATTTATCGCCAAATTCATTTTTTAGCAGATTAGTTCTTCCTGAATTGAGATGTATTTCTAAATCATCAAAACAAAGCTGATTTAAACCTTTAATTAATTCATAATTAAAAGTCCCTAAACCACTGGCTCTATTGTTAATATTATGTGTTTCTAAAAAAACACTTTTTAAATGCGGCATTTTTTTTTTTGCGAAAATACAATATTAATTTGAAGTCTAAAAAGCAATACTTACTTTTGGAAAAGTTAATTAGGAATATCTCATGAAATACATAATAAATCTTGCTTATAAAACAAGTGAGGCTCAAGTTATAAATTTTGTTAAAAGCTTTAAAACAGAAGGTATTCTGTTTGGCGATGGCAAAAGAAACATCATTAAATTATTCGATTTAGACGGAAAAACAATAAACATTAAATCGTTTAAGATTCCTAATTTAGTCAATAAAATTGCCTATAAATATTTTAGAAAATCAAAAGCCAGACGTTCTTTTGAATATGCTACTCTTTTATTAGAAAAAGGGATTGGAACTCCGGAACCGATCGCTTTTTTTGAAAATTACAATTGGATTGGTTTAAAAGACAGCTATTATGTGAGTGAGCATTTAGAATGCGATTTGACTTATAGAGAACTAGTAGAAATTCCTGAATTTCCAGATAATGAAAATATTTTGAGACAGTTCACTCAGTTTTCATTCCATTTACATCAAAATGGAGTGGAATTTTTAGACCATTCTCCAGGAAATACCTTGATTAAAAAATCAGCTAATGGAAAATATGAATTTTTCTTAGTGGATTTAAATAGAATGAATTTTCACAGTCAAATGGATTTTGATCAAAGAATGAAAAACCTTTCTCGTCTAACTCCTCAAAAGGATATGGTTGCCATTATGAGTAACGAATATGCAAAATGGTATTCTGCAAAAACTGAACAAGAAATTTTTGAAAAAATGTGGTTTTATACCACGGAGTTTCAAGAAAAATTCCAAAGAAAACAAAAGTTAAAAAAGAAACTTAAATTTTGGAAATCGTAATTCTGGTTTTTTCTATGAAAAAATGTTTATAGAGAGCTAAGATTTCGATTTAGAAATAATTTGATTTTGTCTTCAAAAAAATCAGGTTTAAATTCTTGATATAATATTAAAGATTCATTCTTAAGCATCTTTTCGGTTTTCTGTTCAAATAAGTCTGGGCGATAGTCTTTCAAATGAACTGAAAGATGATGAATACCATCTTCAAAAGTCGCCCAAATTTTCTTTTCTATCCAAGGTGAAAAAATAATAAAGGAAGGTTTTCCTAATGCTTTTGCCATATTAATTGCGCCACCGTCGTTACCAATAATCAAATCGCATTGGTTCATAATAGCAATAAATGATCGTAAATCATTTCCTAAAAGATTGAAATATACCTTTTCTTGTGTAGAAATTTTGCAGTTATCCAAGACAAATTTGGCGTCTTCAATTTGTTTTGGAAAGTAATTAAAAAGTATGTTTACATCTTGATTGTCGGCTATAATATCCACCACTTTAGACATATATTCTAATGGGTAAGTCTTTAATTTCTCGCTTCCCAAAAGGCTTGTCATTACTGTTTTTTTGTCTTTTTTGAGGTTGTGTTTTTCAAAAAGAGCTTTGGCATCATGATTTTCTTTTTCAGTAACAAAAAGCTTCGGTAGTGGATCTATTTTGATGTTTAAATCTAAAGGTTCTAATAATGAAAGCCTTCTTTCTATTGCTAGTCCTAAGTTTGTTTTTGGTAGAGGTTCAAAAGGGACATTATCAGTATATAAAAATGTTCTCCCTTTCTTTTTATATGAAATTTTTCGTTTAGCACCACTCAAAAATACAATTAACCAACTCTCTAGTTTTGAATAAGCATCAATAAGCAAATCATAATTATTGGTTCTAATTTCAATAGCAAGTTTTAGTAGTTCTTTTTTGCTCTTTCGATGTTTTTCCTGAAATAAAATAATATTATCAATACTAATGTTTCCTTCCAAGACTGGTGTAGTGGATTCGTAAACCAAATAATCTATTTGTGCTTTTGGATAAGCTATTCTTAAGTTATTGCAAATGACAGAACTAAGCAAGACATCGCCAATCATTTTTTGTTGTATAACCAGAATTTTCATAAACGGCAAAATATCGATTTAATAGATTACAAATTGAAGCAAAAAAAATTAAATGATGTCTTAAATCACAGTCTTTTTTTCGAGTGTTAATGTGTTGTTTGTCACTCTTTCATAAAAAGTCTGTATATAAGCTTTTAGAAAATGGCTCATCTTATCAGCTTGCTTTCTGTTTGTTTCTAATAAATTCTTTTTAAGAAGAATATCTTTTTTCCAATTATAAAGACCAATTGGCTGATTATTTGCAAAAGCTAAATAATAATCATCTTGGATATAATGATATGTTCCTTGAAGATAATATACCACAAAATTATTTTTAGACTTATAACTTTTACCAAAACTTATTAAATCGGTTTTAATATTTAAGTAATCCAGAATACTTGGCATAATGTCTATTTGTTGAAAAACATCTTCATTAACACCAGCAAATTCAGGATTTGAAGGATCAAAAAACAGAATCGGAATACTGAATTTTCCAATATTAGTTTTGTCAATTGCATGATCGCCACCAGACGAAGTGTGGTCTGATGAGATTACAAAAAGCGTATTTTTGTACCAACTTTGCTTTTTTGCAGTTTTAAAAAATTGACGCAATGCATAATCTGAATATCCAATACTTTCGTGAATGATTGTGGTTCCTTTCGGAAATTTCCCTTCGTATTTTTCAGGAACTTTATATGGATTATGAGACGAAATGGTAAATATAGAACTAAAGAAAGGTTGTTTAAAACTAGATAGTTTTTGGCAGAAGAACTGCATAAATTCTTCATCATAAATTCCCCATCTTCCATCAAAAGCTTCTGGTCCTACGTATTCATCTTTTCCATAATATTGATCAAATCCCGCCACTTTTGTATATTGATCGAAATTTTGACTGCCGTTAAAAGCGCCATGGAAAAATGAAGTAGAATATCCTTCTTTTTTCAAAATTCTAGGGAGTCCATTTATTTTATTTAAAGAGAAATTTGAGGAAATAAATGAATTATTCATCAAACTTGGAATGCTGGATAAAATAGAAGGAACTGCATCTATAGATACTTTCCCATTAGCAAAACCATTTTTAAAATAATAGGATTTTGTGATAAGAGAATCTAAGTAGGGTGTATAACCTCTGCCAACATTCTCATCTCCAAAGCTCTCAAGAATAATAATAACAACGTTTTTTTTGATTGCTGTTTTATTTGGATTTAAAGAAATTACAGGATTGAATGTTGAAGTTAATTCTTTCGTTTCAAAGTAATGAACTTTTTCAATGTTTTCCTTTTTTGTAATAGTTTTTAAAATACAAAAAGGGGTGTTTAACACCAATGCCGAATTTCCAGTTTCACCATAAGCTACGGCATCTACAATTTTAATGGGTTTTTTTCTAAATCCTCCACGTGCAACCAATAACCCGACTGATATTGCAATGATTAGACAAGCAAATTGTTTTAACTTATCTTTTTTTGTTAGAGTATTATAATGGTTTATTGATTTTAAGTCTGGAAGTAATTTAAATAAAATATAACTTAGAAAAAGAAATAAAACTCCAATATACCAAAACTCTCTTAAAAATGAAGGGATCAGTCCAATGGCTTCTTTTTCCATTCCTTTTGCCATAATCATGCTGGAAGTGCTTCTTCTGCCAGTGAAGCGGTAATATATAATGTCAATAAAATTCGTTGCAATAAAGAGAAGATTAACTGCATAAAATGCAATTTTGAGCCTTTTTTGATAAATTGATTTGTATTTAAAATCACCTGGAATTAAATGCAATACGATAAAAATAATATTCAAATAAGCGATAGCCGCTAAATCAAAAAGAAGTCCTCCTTTTATTGTTTGAAAATTAAAAACGTGAAAGTTATCGGTATTGAAAAAGTAAAATAGTATTCTGGAAATTTGATAAACAAATAAAATTAATAGCAGTCTTTGAAGCAGTATAAAACTGTTTTTTTTGTAATTATCCATTTATGAGTAATGTGTAACTTATGATAAACCTTTCATGAACAATATTAGCTTAACTTAATTTTAATGTATAATGATATTCAGTTGAAAAAAACAAAATATTTATACAGTTGTAAATCAAGTTTTTAACAAATATTTGTCATGATTTTTTTTGCAAACATATAAAAATAATCGACAAAAAGCTTATTTCAACGTTAAAAGTTGTTAATTATTTGTAAAAGTTTGTAACGTAGTTAGCTTTTTTTAGTATTGATTTGGAAACAAATTATTTACGGAGTTTATTAGAAAGAAAAAATGTTACGATCTTTTCAAAAGTTAAGCAGACAGTCTAAATGAAAATTTATTTTTTTAGAATGAAAAATACAAAAAGAGGTCTTAATTTTTTAAAACTAAGACCTCTTCAATTATATAAATTCTGATTAAATGCTTATACAGCTACATCATATTCGCGTAAAGCATTATTTAATGAAGTTTTTAAATCAGTTGAAGGTTTACGAGTACCAATGATTAAAGCACAAGGAACTTGGAATTCACCAGCAGCAAACTTTTTAGTATAGCTTCCAGGAATTACTACAGAACGAGCTGGAACAAAACCTTTCATTTCTACCGGAGTTTCTCCAGTAACATCGATGATTTTTGTTGAAGCAGTCAAACAAACATTAGCTCCAAGAACGGCTTCTTTTCCAACGTGAACACCTTCTACAACAATACAACGAGAACCAACAAACACACCATCTTCAATAATAACAGGAGCCGCTTGTAAAGGCTCAAGAACACCGCCAATTCCAACACCACCGCTTAAGTGTACGTCTTTACCAATTTGAGCACAACTACCAACAGTAGCCCAAGTATCGACCATAGTTCCAGCATCAACATAAGCACCAATATTTACATAACTTGGCATCATGATTACACCGCTTGAAATATAAGAACCGTAACGTGCAGAAGCACCAGGAACTACACGAACTCCTTTAGCAGCATAATCTTTTTTCAATAACATTTTGTCATTGTATTCGAAAATTCCTGCTTCCCAAGTTTCCATTTTTTGAATAGGGAAATACATTACAACTGCTTTCTTTACCCACTCGTTTACTTGCCATCCATCACCTTTTGGTTCGGCAACACGTAGTTTTCCTGAGTCTAATAATTCGATAACTTCTCTGATGGCATCAGTAGTTTTTGTTTCTTGTAGTAAAGCTCTATTTTCCCAAGCTTGTTCTATTATAGATTGTAATTCGTTCATTTTTGATAAATTTTCGGCAAATATACCATTTTTAAGCAATAGCAAAAAAGGGAATTGAGCTGAAAAATGTTATATATTTGTATTTCAAATTATAAGGATTATGGAAACTATTCGATTGGAATTTCAACCCGATATAAAAGCGAAAATTTTGGAGTTATTAAGTGCATTCTCCTCTGAGGAATTAAAAATTGTTCAGGAAGATGATGAGTTTGTTAGAACTAAAAATGAATTGGACGCTTCATTAGAAAAAATTCATAATGGTACTGCAAAATTTTACTCATTTGAAGAATTAGATGAGATTCTTGAAAAAACAATTTCAAAATATGAAAGTTAGTTTTGAATCAAAATTTATTGAAAAATTAAATTACCAAGTTCAGTATATTTCAAAAGATAAGCCTCAAGCTGCCAGAAAATTTAAAAATGAATTGATCAAAAATTTAAGAAAAGATTTAAAACAACCTTTTCATTATAAGAAATCAAGATATTTCGATGATGAAAATATAAGGGATTATATTTTTAAAGGCTATACTTCTGTTTATGAGATAAATATTGAAGAAAATAGTATCGTTGTCTTCGGTTTCATAAAATATAAAGAATCCCTATAAAAAATGCCAAGAATACTCTCTATAGATTACGGTCAAAAAAGAACCGGAATAGCCGTTACAGATGAATTACAAATCATTGCTTCTGGTTTGACTACCATTCCATCAGCTACTACAATTGATTTTTTAAAGGATTATTTTGCTAAAGAAAAAGTTGAGGCAGTCCTTATTGGCGAGCCAAAACAAATGAATGGCGAGCCTTCTCAAAGCGCATCAATAATTAAAGGATTCGTGACACATTTTACTAATCATTTTCCAGAAATGAAAGTCATTCGTATGGATGAAAGATTCACTTCAAAAATGGCTTTTCAAACGATGATTGATAGCGGACTAAATAAAAAACAACGCCAAAACAAAGGACTTATCGATGAAATTTCGGCTACTATTATGCTTCAGGATTATTTAAATCGAAAATAGTGTGTTTATTTCACAAACCATTACGTTATTATGATGTTTTGTAACTGAAAATTTATTTTTTTTTGTAAATTTTAGAGTTAATTTTGCAGCTTCTAAAAAAATACAAAAATGTCCGATACAACAATACGTTCTAATTCCGATGTAGTTTTAATTGGTGCAGGAATCATGAGTGCTACACTTGGTTTGATTTTAAAAGAATTACAACCTGACTTAAAAATTGACATTTACGAAAGATTAGATGTTGCAGCTGCAGAAAGTTCTGATGCTTGGAATAATGCAGGTACTGGTCATTCTGCTTTTTGTGAATTGAATTATACTCCCGAAGATGCTAATGGGAAAATTAATCCTAATAAAGCAATTAGTATTGCAGAGCAATTTGAGGTTTCAAGACAGTTTTGGGCTTATCTTGTAAAAGAAGGTAAACTTACTTCTCCAGAAAATTTTATAAAAAGCATTCCTCATATTAGTTTTGTTTGGGGAGACAAAAATGTAGAATTCCTTAAAAATAGATTCAAAACTTTACAGGCAAATCCTCTTTTCGCTGATATGGTTTTCAGTACTGATCCTGCGGAATTGCAAAAATGGATGCCTCTAGTTATGGAAGGCAGAAATCCTGATGAAAAAGTTGCTGCTACTTCAGTAAAAATTGGTACCGATGTTAATTTTGGTACGCTAACCAGAAATATGCTTGCTTATTTGACAAAATTAGATGGTGTTACTATTCATTATAGTCATGAAGTAAAAAAGCTTAGACAGAGAGATGATAAATCCTGGAGAATAAAAATCACTGATTTAGAATCTAATCAGAAGAAAAAAGTATATACTAATTTTGTTTTTATCGGTGCTGGTGGTGGATCATTACCTTTATTGGAAAAAGCAAATGTACCAGAAGGAAAAGGTTACGGAGGTTTTCCAGTAAGCGGACAATGGTTGAAATGTACAAATCCGGAAATTATTGCAAAGCACCAAGCCAAAGTATATGGAAAAGCAAGTGTTGGTGCGCCACCTATGTCTGTTCCTCACGTAGATACACGAATGATTGATGGCGAAAGAGCGTTGCTTTTTGGGCCATTTGCAGGATTTTCTACTCGCTTCCTAAAAAACGGATCTTATTCTGATTTACCATTGTCAATTAAACCTGATAATGTGATTCCGATGATTGTTGCTGGGTATAAAAACATTCCATTGACTAAATATTTAATCGAGCAAGTACGTCAGTCTCCAAAAGACAGAATGAATGCTTTACGCGAATATGTTCCAAATGCCAGATCAAGAGATTGGAAATTGGAAAGAGCAGGACAACGTGTTCAGGTTATCAAAAGAGATGAAGAATTAATTGGTAAACTAGAATTTGGTACTGAAATTATCAACACTCATGACGGAACTTTGGCTGTGTTATTAGGAGCTTCTCCAGGCGCTTCAACTGCAGTTTCGATTATGGTCGAGTTAGTAAGTAAATGTTTTCCTGATAAGTTTAATTCGTCAGAGTGGCAGGAAAAAGTAAAAGCAATGATCCCTTCATTTGGACAGGCTTTGAATAAAAATCCTGAGTTGTTATCGACTCTAAGAAATAATACGTCAGCAGTTTTAAAATTAAACGAATAGTTATTAGGTAATTCCCCCTAGACTACCGCCCTAACCCCGTAAGCTAACGGCGGAAAAGTGGAGAAATGGAAGGAATTAATAAAAAAAATAGATTTTGTAAGCTTTTGATTTACATCACATTAATTATTCGTTAGAATTTAAAAATTGAAATATGAAACAAAAATTATTAGCATTATTATTGATCTTATCAATAAAATCATTTTCGCAGGATTCAAAGCTTACTATTGAAATGCATTACCCAATACCAATTGACCAAAATTTTATTGGAAAAAGTTACAATGGAATTATTGATATTGGAGCTAAATATAGATTTTCGGAAATAAAAAATATCAATATTGGAGCATCAATCAATGGTGGAATTTTAGTAAATAACACTAATGATAACAACGGAAATCAAGACTTTAAAGTAAAATCATATCTTATTCAACCAAAAATTTTTGCTGAACTTAAAATTAAATCAATTTCTAAATTACACCCATCTATAGGATTTGGGTATACTTTTATGGTTTTTGATGTTTCAGGAACAAATAACGGATTTGATGTTTCAGGTTCAAGTAAAACAGAAAGTGGAATTAATGCTAATTTTGGAGTTGCTTATGATGTAACTAGTAAAATATTTATAGATATTCAATATGACTATGTGAAATTGAATGTTGACAAAGAAATACCGAATACAACATTTAATTCAGAAGTAAATCTATTAAAAGTTGGTTTAGGTTTCCGCATATGATAAACTATCTCCAACACACGCTACAAGCAATTTGGGTTTTAGGCTTAATTTGAAATTGGTTTTGTATTTGGATGATTTGCTTCGCCTGTTCGCTATCGCTCGAGTGACAAATGCGAAGAATGGGCTTAATTTAGTCCCAAACAGCTTGTAGCGCGGGAACGTTTTTTCAATATTTCAAAAAAGGTTTTCAGTTTCATGTTATGAAATTGAAAACCTTTTTTTAATATAAATTATTCAACGCTTTCCACTAACTCTTTCGTGTTCTTCAAAATACTTTCGGACAAATTGGTTAACCAGATCAATTGTTCAATAACCAATTGTGCTTCTTGCATTAGTAAAGCAAAAGCTTCTTCGTCTATTTCGGTTCTTTCTTTCAATTCATTTTGTCGAATATTTTTTAGTTCAATGAACCGATTAGCGATTTCTTCATTTGAAGTATGATCAGATTCAACAAAGCTTTCTTTCTTTAAAAGAGCAATGGAATGATCTAAATTTTTAAGTACTTTTTCAACCACAATTGTAAGCGCCCGTGATGAAGCGGTAGTTTTATGAGACTGTGTATAAGTTCCCAACGAAGCTGTCGACGACAATAATGAATGATTTAGTTCTGTTAGTTTATAAAGTAATACAATATTCTTTTGTTTCGATTTTGGTTCTTGTGACATTCTTTGGAACGAAGCCATCAGATTTCCGATTTCAATAAATGCATTTTTTCTGGCTAAACGATACGAGGTAGGAACTTCGCCTTTTTGAGTGTAATAATTAAAAATTTCTTGTAAATATTTACGATTAGCAATAATTGATTTTTCTAAATGTTCAGGAGCTTTGATGTATTCCCAGGTTGGCCATAAGAAATGATTAGCTAAATAGGCTAATAATGCTCCTGTTATGGTATCAGCTACTCTAAATTGGATGACATGCAAAATGTCAGTGGTTAATATCCCGTATAAAAATACAATATACATGGTGACAAAAGTAGCGCTAACAGTATAATTGGTTTGGGTAAATGAATAGCCGAGTAATAAACAAAGTATGGCTAAAACGCTTAATAATTGATGGTTTAGAGTCAAAAATAAGATGCTGAACGCAATTACTCCACCAACAACGGTTCCAATAACACGCTGTTTTGTTCGCTGTTTGGTCAATCCGTAGCCTGGCCTCATAATAATAATGATTGTCATCACAATCCAATAGGCATTTTGAAACGCAAAAAATTTACCAATTATTAATCCAAAGACAATGGCAACAGTTAACCGTAAAGAATGTCGAAATATAGTCGAAGAAAAACTGATATTTTGAATAAAAGTACTGAGCGGATAATATTGAGGTGTTAAGAATTTTTCCAAATCCCTGTCTTTTCCTTTGAAATCATAATTATTAGAGACTGATGTGAAAGCGCGCTCAATAATTTTAATTTTCTCGACTTGCTTTTCAGCATATTCAAGCATTGTTTTTAGCATTAAAACACCCTCTGAAGCTTCTTCTTTTCCTAAATCATTTTCATATTCTTTGATAGCATCTTCTAAGGCTAGCAGATGTTTGCGTAAATTATTCTTTGGAATATAGCTGGTTCTTTTTGCAATGTTTTTTGATAATTGCTTTAAAGTTGAAGCCAAATTATAAGCGAGATTTTGATATGTAGCAAGAGTTTTAGGATGCTTCTCAAATTTTTGATGCAATCTGTCATGGTCAAACGAAGTTGATAAAGCGAGCTCTAATATTTCTAATAATGAAATAAAGACAATTAACATTTTTCGGTTTTGGTTCGATGAAATTGAGCTGATTTGTTTTCCAATAAGCACTAAACGTATGTTGTGATGTATATCGTTAAGCTCTACTTGAAGATGCAATTGTTTTTCAAGTATTGATTTTCGATCGGCAAGAATATTCCATAAATCACCTCTTAGTTTGAGGTATTTGGCAGTTAATTTGATACATTCGGCAACTTGTAATTCTACATATCTATTGGGTCTTATATAATAAAAAAGTAATGAAATTAGTAAATAAAATAAACCTCCAACTAGTATGAAACCTGAATATTGAAGCATTTCTAATCCTGTATGCATATGCGAAAAGGACAACGAGGCAGTTAATAATGCAGAAAAGGAGGTGAATGTTGCTCTTTGTCCATAAACGGAAAGCATCGCCAAAATGAATATCAATATTGGGAAAAAAGTATAAAATATAAATGGAATTGGGTAAGTAATATTAATTAACAAATTGACGCCAGCGATCAAAAAAGCGGTGACCAAAATTCCGTTAATTTTATGTTTCAAAGAACTTGGAATATCGCAAGGATAAGTCAAAATAACTCCAAGAGCAATCGTGAAACCAATTTCAAAATGATTCAAATAAATACATACTAATACAGGGATTACAGAGGCTATCGTTACTTTTAAAGCACTGGTGAAATAGGTACTGTCTGTGAATTTTTCTATTTTTTCAATCATGAAATTTGATTTGGTATAAAGATTGTATTTTAACGTCTTTAAAAGGTTTTATTCGTAATAGTACAAAAATATGCTAATTATTATTTAGAGATAAATCATTATCTATTTTTTTACTACTTTTGCGACCTTAATTATGTGGAATTTTTCCTTTATTTAAGCCGGATATTAATAAAAATAAATCAAATGATATTACCAATTATAGGATATGGTGATCCTGTTTTAAGAAAAGTGGGAGAGGAACTTACTCCTGATTATCCAAATTTGAAAGAAATTATTGCAAACATGTATGAGACCATGTATAATGCAAGCGGTGTAGGTTTGGCTGCAGAACAGGTTGGGCTTTCATTACGTTTATTTGTTATTGATACCACTCCGTTCAGTGATGACGAAGATTTGGAAGCCAATGAACAAAAAAGGCTAAAAGGTTTCAAAAAGACTTTTATTAATGCCAAAATAATAAAAGAAGAAGGCGAAGAGTGGGCATTCAACGAAGGTTGTTTGAGTATTCCTGATGTGCGTGAAGATGTGTTTAGAAAGCCAACCGTTACAATTGAATACTGTGAAGAAGATTTTGTAATGAAAACCGAAGTTTTTGATGGTTTGATCGCCAGAGTTATTCAACACGAATATGACCATATTGAAGGAATTTTGTTTACAGACAAAATTTCATCTTTGAAAAAGCGTTTGATTCAAAAAAAATTAAAAAATATTACTGAAGGGAAAACTTTTCAGGATTACAGAATGAAATTTTTTGCCAAAAAAGGGAGATAATTTTGAGTAATCATTAGCAGTGTTTAGTTTTCAGATTTAAAAATGAATAAATAAAAAAAAACAAAATGAGTTTAGAAAAAATATTAGCGATTTCAGGTAAACCAGGTTTATATGTTTTAAAAGTACAAACACGTACTGGTTTTGTTGCAGAGTCATTATTGGATGGAAAAAAAATAACCGTAAGTTTAAAAAGTAATGTAAGTCTATTGTCTGAGATTTCTATTTATACTTATGATGCTGAGAAACCTTTGGCTGAAATCATGCAAAATATTGCTAAAAAAGAAAACAATGGTCAAACAATTTCTCATAAAGAAGATAATGCAACTTTGTTGACTTATTTCAGAGAAATATTGCCAGAATATGATGAAGAGAGAGTTTACGCTTCTGATGTTAAGAAAATTGTTAACTGGTACAATACACTTCAGGCAAAAGGATTGCTAGTTGACGAGGCTCCAGCTGCAACGGAAGAAACAACTCCAGTTGCTGAAGAAGTTGTTGCTGAGCCAGCAAAAAAAGCTCCTGCTAAAAAAACAAAAGCTAAGAAAGAGTAATTACTACTCATTTTTAATTAAATATATTAATCCTGTCAAGATGTTTTCGTGGCAGGATTTCTTATTTTTACAAAAATCAAAATGACAATGAACACAAGACAAAATCAACTGCAAGCTTTCGAAAGATTATTAGACATCATGGATGATTTGCGCGAAAAATGTCCTTGGGACAAAAAGCAAACCATGCAAACGCTACGTCATTTAACGATTGAAGAAACGTATGAGTTAGGTGATGCAATTCTTGATAATGATTTAAACGAAGTAAAAAAAGAACTTGGTGATTTATTGTTGCATCTTGTTTTTTATGCTAAAATAGGCAGCGAAACAAACGATTTTGATATAGCTGATGTTTGCAACGAGATATGCGAAAAATTAATCCATCGTCACCCTCATATTTACAGTGATGTTGTGGTTAAAGATGAAGAAGAAGTCAAACAAAATTGGGAAAAATTAAAACTAAAAGAAGGCAAAAAATCAGTTCTTGAAGGTGTCCCAAGAAGTTTGCCAGCGCTTGTAAAAGCGAGTAGGATTCAGGATAAAGTAAAAGGAGTTGGATTTGATTGGGAAGAATCACATCAGGTTTGGGACAAAGTGCAGGAAGAATTACAGGAATTGCAAGTTGAAGTGGCAAGTGGAGATCAGGACAAAATGGAATCCGAATTTGGAGATGTTTTGTTTTCGATGATTAATTATGCCCGATTTTTGAACATAAATCCAGAAGATGCTTTAGAAAGAACCAATAAAAAATTCATTAAGCGCTTTCAATATTTAGAAAGTAAAGCAAACGAATTAGGAAAACCATTAATGGACATGACGCTTGCCGAAATGGATGTTTTTTGGAATGAAGCGAAGAAGCTGTAGATTTCAGTGTTAAGATAGCAGTAATTAGGTTGCAGGATAATTTAAAATTTATAATTCAGAATTTAAAATAATAAATATTCTAATCCGCAAGTTTTCTTAGCTTATTAATATCTTTCAAAACAATTTTTTTACCTATTAATTCAATCAGATCTAATTTTTTAAAATCGGATAATAATCGAATACAGCTTTCGGTTGCGGTACCGATCATACTTGCTAATTCATCTCTGGAAAGTTGAATTTTTAAGCTTCCATCAGTGTGAGTGCCAAAAGTTTCGTGTAAATAAATCAAAGTTTCTGCCAGCCTTTCCTTTACAGATTTTTGAGCCATATTGACCATGTGCTCATCTGAAGATTTCAGATCTCCACAAATTGTTTTCATAACATTCATTGAAAACTGATTGTTTTGCTCAAAAAATCCTAACATTTCATTTTTTGGAATAAAACATACTTGCATATCCTCTAACGCTATTGCGCTCAAATTTGCAGGTTCGTCACTTATCATGGAACGTTGTCCTAATAATTCTCCTTTGGCAACAAGTTTAACGATATGGTCTTTTCCGTTTGGACTTAACTTGGTTAGTTTGCAGACACCATCTTTAACACAAAATATGCCATTTACGTTTTCTCCTTCTTCAAAGATGTTTTCTCCTTTTTTTATTATCTTAGAGGTTTTACATTCTGAAATTTTAATAAGCTCTTCCTTGTTTAGTGCTTTTAAAGAGCTTAATTCTCTAACGATACATTGTTCACATTTACTCATAACGTAATAGGATTTTCATTTGCAAAGTTATAAATTTATATGATAATTGTCATTCTTTTTATGATAATGAATTTGTAAAATTTGCAAAGTTTATTAAGTTTTATTTATGAAGAAAATTAACTGTTATCACTGTGGGCTCGAAATAATAGAGGACAAAATTATCTTTGATCAAAAAGACTTTTGTTGTAATGGGTGTAAAACAGTTTATGAAATTTTTAGTCTAAATGATTTAACCTCTTATTATGAATTTGAAAAATCTCCTGGTGCAACTCCGCAAGATATCAATGGGAAGTATGATTTTTTAGACAATGAAAATATTGTTTCCAAATTACTAGAATTTAAAGAAGACACTACAGCGATAATCTCTCTTAGTATTCCGCATATTCATTGTAGTTCGTGTATTTGGATTTTAGAGAATTTGCATAAACTTCAAAAAGGAGTAAATACATCTCAGGTAAATTTTCCCGAAAAGAAAGTCCGAATCAATTACAATCACGAGGTCGTTTCATTAAAAAATATTGTTTCTTTATTGAGTTCAATTGGTTATGAGCCTTATATCAGTTTAGAAAATTACGAAACAGGCAAAAGCAGTATTGATAGAAGTTTGACTTATAAATTGGGGGTTGCTTTCTTTTGTTTTGGAAATATTATGCTGCTTTCCTTTCCTGAATATTTTGAAGTAAAGGAGTATTGGCTGGATAATTACCGCCCATTTTTCCGCGGATTAATTTTTGCTTTGTCTTTGCCATCTTTCTTTTATTCGGCCAGTGGTTATTATGTTTCGGCTTATAAAAGTATTAAATCAAAGATGCTCAATATTGATATTCCAATTGCTTTGGGAATAGTCGTTATGTTTGTTCGAAGTACTTTTGATATTGTTATGGATTATGGTTCAGGTTTTTTTGATAGCCTGACAGGTTTGATTTTCTTTATGTTATTGGGAAAAATGTTTCAAATCAAAACCTATAGTTTTTTGAGTTTCGAAAGAGATTTTAAATCCTATTTTCCAATTGCGATAACCAAAATTAATAGTGATGGAACTGAAGGAAGTATCCCCGTTTATGAAATCGAAAAAGGCGACAGATTATTAATCCGCAATCAGGAATTAATTCCCGTTGATGGTATTTTAATATCTGATAAAGCTGAAATTGATTATAGTTTTGTTACTGGAGAAGCGGTGCCAATTACCAAAAAATCAGGTGATAAAGTCTTTGCCGGCGGAAAACAAATTGGAAAAATCATCGAAATGGAAGTCCTAAACTCGATTTCTCAGAGTTATTTGACACAATTGTGGAGCAATGATGTTTTTCAAAAAAATGTTGAACAAAAACACAAAACCATTACCGATAGCATCAGTCGTTATTTTACACCAATACTTTTGTTAATAGCCTTTGCTGGTTTTGGTTATTGGATTTTATTTGATGCTAATACAGCTTTCAATGTATTTACTGCGGTGCTAATTGTGGCGTGTCCGTGCGCATTGGCATTGACAGCTCCTTTTACAATGGGAAATATGTTGCGAATTTTTGGCAATAAATATTTTTACCTCAAAAATGCTTTAGTTATCGAACAATTAGCCAAAGTTGATACCATCGTTTTTGATAAAACTGGTACAATAACAACTAATTTAAAATCTAATATTACTTATGAAGGTAGGGCATTAGACGAATCTAATTCAATTATTATAAAAAGTGTTCTTCGCGCTTCCAATCATCCTTTGAGCAGAATGTTGTATGATTTTTTACCTGAAGCAAAAAGAATAAAACTAGACACATTTGAAGAAATTACCGGAAAAGGAATCCAGGCTGTAATTGATGGAATTATTGTTCAAATGGGCTCAGCAGAATTTATTGGTGTAAATGGAAATGATGTGATTCAGCAAACGGCTATTCATATAAAAATAGGCGAAACGTATCTTGGTAAATATATTTTCAACAATGAATATAGAGAAGGCTTATCCGAACTTTTTACCAAACTTAGTTCTGAGTATCAAGTGAAAGTTTTATCAGGAGATAATGAAGGAGAGCGTAGTTTATTGGAGACAATTTTGCCTGTTGGAACTGAAATGATTTTTAATCAAAAACCAGAACAAAAATTACAATTTATAAAAGTACTGCAAGAACAAGGTAAAAATGTAATGATGGTAGGTGATGGACTTAATGATGCTGGTGCTTTGGCTCAAAGTAACGTTGGAATTTCAATATCCGAAAATGTAAATGTTTTTTCACCAGCTTGTGATGCAATTTTAGATGCTAAAGAATTTAAAAAGCTTCATTATTTTTTAAAATTATCACAAAAAGCTATTACAACCATCAAAATGAGTTTCACCTTATCGCTTCTGTATAATGTAGTAGGCTTGTCGTTTGCTATCACAGGAAACCTTTTGCCGTTAGTAGCAGCAATCATTATGCCTCTGAGTACCATTACGATAGTGAGTTTTGTAACGATAATGAGTAATTACTATTCTCGAAAAATAAAATAGTTTAACAAAGGGTTTTCTCTAATTTTTTCATAAATTTAACATACGACATAAAATATGATAATTGTCATTTTTTATAAAAGCTGATGCATTTACTTTTGTTAACTTAATTGTAAGATATGAGTGTAATATACTTGTTAATAGCTATTAGTATTTTTGTCGCTGTAGGCTTTTTTATTGCTTTTGTTTTCGCAGTAAAATCAGGACAATATGACGATGATTACACACCCTCAGTCAGAATGCTTTTTGATGATGAGCTAATTAAACCCACTTCAAAAGAATCCAAAGTTAAAAGTTAAAATACTCTTTAATCTTTTAGACTTTTTGAATTAAACTTGAACAAATTTTAAAAACAATTATAAATATGGAAATGCAACAATTTTATTATGACAACAAAATTGTAAAGAAGTTCATTTACGCTACCATAGTTTTTGGGGTAGTAGGGATGTTGGTAGGTCTTATTCTGGCTACAATGTTCCTTTTTCCAAATATGACCGAAGGAATTTCGTGGTTGAGTTTTGGTAGATTGCGACCTTTACATACCAATGCGGTAATTTTTGCCTTCGTTGGTAACGCAATGTTTGCAGGGGTTTATTATTCGCTTCAGCGTCTACTAAAAGCCAGAATGTATAGTGATTTTTTGAGCAATCTTAACTTTTGGGGTTGGCAATTAATTATTGTTGCAGCAGCTATTTCACTTCCTTTAGGATATACTTCTTCTAAAGAATATGCTGAATTGGAATGGCCAATTGACATTGCTATTGCTTTAATATGGGTTGCATTTGGTATCAACATGATTGGTACAATGCTAAAAAGAAGAGAGCGTCACTTATATGTAGCGATCTGGTTTTATTTAGCAACATTTATAACAGTTGCCGTATTGCATATTTTTAATAGTTTAGAATTGCCAATTTCGGCGATGAAAAGTTATTCTGTTTACGCAGGAGTTCAGGATGCGTTAGTACAATGGTGGTACGGACATAATGCAGTTGCTTTTTTCTTAACAACGCCATTCTTAGGATTGATGTATTATTTTGTTCCTAAAGCAGCCAATCGTCCCGTATATTCTTATAGATTGTCTATCATTCACTTTTGGTCGTTAATATTTTTATATATCTGGGCTGGACCACATCACTTATTATATTCAGCTTTACCAACTTGGGCTCAAAATTTAGGAGTTGTTTTCTCTGTAATGTTGATTGCTCCGTCTTGGGGAGGTATGATCAATGGTCTTTTGACTTTAAGAGGAGTTTGGGACAAAGTACGTGTTGATCCGGTTTTGAAGTTTTTTGTTGTCGCTATGACAGGTTACGGAATGGCAACTTTTGAAGGACCAATGCTTTCTCTTAAAAATGTAAATGCTATTGCTCACTATACTGACTGGATTATTGCACACGTACACGTTGGTGCTTTAGCATGGAATGGTTTTATGGCTTTTGGTATTATTTATTGGTTAATTCCACGAATGACCAAAACAAGTTTATACTCTATCAAATTAGCTAATTTTCACTTTTGGATTGGAACACTTGGAATTATATTGTATGCATTACCAATGTATTTGGCTGGGTTCTTACAAGCTTCTATGTGGAAACAATTTAATCCAGACGGAACATTAACTTATGGTAACTTCCTTGAAACAGTAACTCAAATCATGCCAATGTATTGGATGAGAGCTATCGGGGGAACAATGTATTTAGCAGGGATGTTAACGCTAGTTTACAATATTATTCAAACTGTAAGAGCAGGAGAGGAAGTAGAAGATGAATTGGCAGAAGCTCCTGCATTAGAAACTATAAAATCAGGAAGACTTAAAGGAGAAAAATACCACTCATGGTTGGAAAGAAAACCAATCAAAATGGCTGTCTTTGCTACAATCGCTATATTAATTGGTGGAATTATTCAAATTGTTCCAACGATTATGGTAAAATCAAATATTCCGACAATTACCAGTGTTAAACCGTATACTCCTTTAGAATTAGAAGGTCGTGATTTATACATTCGTGAAGGTTGTGTGAGTTGTCACTCTCAGTCTGTTCGTCCATTTAGAAGTGAAGTAGAACGTTACGGACCTCAATCCAAAGCTGGAGAATTTGTTTATGATCATCCATTTTTATGGGGTTCAAAACGTACTGGTCCAGATTTGTTAAGAGTTGGTGGGAAATACAATGACAACTGGCATTTTAACCACTTCTGGAGTCCACAAAGTATTTCTTCGGGTTCTATTATGCCAAGTTACAAATGGTTATTTGATAACAAACCTATGGATGTTTCTATGACTCAAAATAAAATGAAAGCCATGAAATCTCTTGGTGTTCCTTATTCTGATGAAGAAATTGCTAATGGTCCAAAAGATTTAAGAACTCAGGCAGTTGCTATTGAAGAAAGTCTCAAAAATGATCCTGACTTTGTAAAAAGTTATGCTGATAGCAAGAATAAAGCTATCGCGAGAGGAGAGAAATTTGTTCCAATGAATGAAAGAGAAATTGTAGCATTAATTGCTTATATCCAACGACTTGGTACCGATATTAAAGTAAAAGAATAATAAAACTCAGAGTTATGTTCGAGCAAATAAAACACAATATGGAAACCATTGCCGGGGTTGCAATTTTTCCGATACTATCGTTGTTAATTTTCTTTTTCTTTTTTCTCGGTTTGGGAATTTGGGTGTATTCATACAAGAAAGAGACAATAGAGGAAATAAGTCAGATTCCTTTAGAAGATTAAATTGTACAATTTCAAAATATATAAATAATGAAAAAAGTTATTCCATCATATATAAGAGTTCTGGTTCTGTTTTTCATCGTTTTTGCAGCGATGGAGTATTTTATAGATTCAGGAAACCGTCCAGCTTTTATACAGTATCCAATGGTTTCTGTCTTTTTGTTAGTTTTTCTTTTTCTTTTGATAGCAATCGAAATAACACTTTCTGCGGTTAATAAAATTACTTATCTCTTGCTTTCGCCAGAAGAGAAAGAAAAATTAGCTCAGAAAGAAGCATTAGGATTAAACGATGAAAATTGGTTTGAAAACTTAAAGCAAAGATTTACTGCTTCTGTCCCGGTTGAAGAAGAAAAACAATTATTGATGGATCATGATTATGATGGAATCAAAGAATTGGATAATAATTTGCCACCTTGGTGGGTGTATTTATTCTACGCTTGTATTGTTTTTTCAGTAATTTATTTGGTTCGCTACGAAATTATGGGTGCTCCGGATCAGGAAGCTGAATTGAAAGCAGAAATGGATCAAGCCAAAGTTGAAGTGGCCGAATATATGAAAACAGCCCCTGATTTGATGGACGAAAAAACCGTTACGTTACTAACCGATGCCGAATCTTTAAGCAAAGGAAAAGAAATTTTTGCAGCCAACTGTGCAGCTTGTCACAGAGCAGATGCCGGAGGACAAATTGGTCCAAACTTAACTGATGATTATTGGATATTAGGTGGTGGAATTAAAAATATTTTCCATACCATTACCAATGGAGGACGTGATGGTAAAGGAATGATTGCTTGGTCTAAAAACGGTTTAAAACCAAAAGAAATTCAGGCAGTATCCAGTTATGTGATTTCTTTAAGCGGTAGTAATCCAAAAGATCCCAAAGCGCCAGATGGTGAGGTTTGGGTAGATAAAGATGCTGCTAAATCTACAACAATTCCCGCTCCAAAAGCTGTCGATTCTACACAAGCAAAATAATGGTATTATCATAAAGAGCTTGTCAAATTCTATTTACAAAGCTCTTTTTTTAATGTTTAAAAATAAAAAAATGGCAACTAATCTAGACGAATCTTTCAGAGACAGTATAGGAACTATTGATAAAGAAGGTCGTAGAAAGTATATATATCCAAAAAAGCCTTCCGGGAAATTTTATGAATATAGAAAATGGGTTAGTTATGTTTTATTAACCATTCTTATTGTCAATCCATTTATAAAAATAAACGGAAACCAATTCATGATGTTCAATGTTTTGGAACGTCGTTTTAATATTTTCAGTTTTCCTTTTTGGCCACAAGATTTCTATCTTTTTGTGTTGTTCATGGTCATCGGAGTAGTCTTTATTCTTTTATTTACAGTCATTTTTGGTAGGATATTTTGTGGTTGGATTTGTCCACAGACTATTTTTATGGAAATGGTTTTTCGCCGAATAGAATATTGGGTTGAAGGTGACAGAGGAGCACAAATACGCTTGGAAAAACAAGAATGGAATGCAGAGAAAATTAGAAAAAAATCACTAAAATGGTTTTTATTCCTGTTGATTTCTTTTGGTATTGCCAATGTCTTTTTGGCGTATTTAATTGGTAGTGACGAATTATTTAGATTGATAAAAGATGGCCCTTTAGCGCATGCAAGTTCTTTTATATCATTATTGATTTTTACAGCTGTTTTTTATTTTGTGTTTGCTTGGTTTAGAGAGCAAGTGTGTATAATTGCCTGTCCTTATGGAAGATTGCAGGGGGTTTTATTGGACAAAAAATCAATCAATGTGGCGTATGATTTTGTTCGTGGTGAAAAAGAAGTCGGTAGAGCCAAATTTAATAAACAAGAAGACAGAGCAGCTTCAGGAAAAGGAGATTGTATCGATTGCAAACAATGCGTAAATGTTTGTCCAACTGGGATTGATATTCGCAATGGTGTGCAACTCGAATGTGTAAATTGCACCGCTTGTATCGACGAATGTGATACAATTATGGAAAGTGTAGGATTGCCAAAAGGACTTATTCGTTATGCCTCTGAAGATGAAATCGAAACCAAAGCGAAGTTTAAGTTCACTGCCAGAATGAAAGGATACACCGCTATTTTGGTCATATTAGTTGGAGTGCTTACTGGTTTATTGTTTTTAAGAACAGAGGTCGAAGCGACAATTTTTAGACTGCCAGGACAATTGTTTCAGCATAAAGGAGATAATATTAGTAATGTTTATACTTTCAAAATCATTAATAAAACCAATCATGATATTAAAGATATGCATTTTAAACTGGTTGGTATTAAAGGTGATTTAAAGGTTGTTGGAGTTCAGCAGTTGAAAGTTGATAGACAAGGAATGTCCAGCGGAACAATGTTTATAGAGATTAATAAATTTTTATTAGATTCTGATAGAACCAAATTAGAAATTGATCTTTACGAAGGGGACAAAAAAATTGAAAC
>NZ_DATIDY010000079.1:0-3038 GCF_035456085.1 Flavobacterium sp. | reverse complement strand
CCGGCTAAAATAATTTCTGGATGATAACCTCTTTCTTGTGCTTTTTGTGCTAGATAATAGGGATCTACACCTATACAGTGTCCGCCAACTAAACCTGGTTTAAAAGGTAAAAAATTCCATTTTGTACTTGCTGCTTTAAGTACTGCAGCTGTGTCAATATCTAAAAGATTAAAAATTTTAGCCAATTCATTAACGAAAGCTATATTGATATCACGTTGTGAATTTTCAATTACCTTAGCTGCTTCGGCTACTTTTATAGAAGGTGCCAAATGAGTTCCTGCAGTTATTACAGATCGGTATAATTCATCAACTTTCTGACCGATTTCAGTCGTGGAGCCTGAGGTGATTTTTAATATTTTATCGACTGTATGTTCTTTGTCTCCTGGATTAATTCGTTCCGGTGAATAACCCGCAAAAAAATCAACATTAAACTGTAAACTTGACTTTTTTTCTAAAACTGGAACACATTCCTCTTCTGTAACACCGGGATATACTGTCGATTCATATATGACAATATCTCCTTTTTTTAAAACAGAACCAACTGTTTCGCTAGATTTATATAGTGGCGTAAGATCAGGACGATTATTTTTATCAACTGGCGTTGGTACTGTTACAATATAATAATTACAATTAGCAATATCATTTACTTCTGAAGTGCAATACAAGCCATTTTCACTACTATTTTTTGCTACTAATACTTTTTGCAAAACTTCATTTTCAACCTCAAGAGTAGTATCAATACCATTTTGCAAAGCATCGATTCTCGATTGATTGATATCAAAACCTGTAACGGAATATTGGGTAGCAAACAATCGGGCAAGAGGCAAACCAACATAACCTAAACCTATAACTGCAATTTTTATATCTTTCTTCAACTTATTAAACGATTATTGGTTTTGAAATGCCAATTAAAAAAAAACAGATTTAAAGAAAAACTTAAAATCGAAATAAAATTTCCTTAAAAAATCAAGTGCACAAATGTACTAAAAATATATATCGAATTTCACCAAAAAAAAAATAGTAAAATAAAAAAAAAGATTTTTACTAACCATAGGCATAACCTATTAAAAGTCAGTAAAAATCTTTTTTCAAGTTTTTAAAATAAAACAAAAAATCACTGTTTTTAGTGATATCGTATTTAGTAAAAGAAAACTATTTTAAGCCGAATTTTTTTATATTTTTTTCTACGAACCAATTGCTTGATAAACGAAACCAATACTCTCTAAAGCTTTTTTGTCCAATATGTTTCTTCCATCGAAAATAAATGCTGGTTTTTGCATATTATCGTAAATTTTTTGCCAATCGTAATGTACAAATTCATCCCATTCCGTCAATATGGCAATTGCATGTGCTTTTTCACAAGACGAATATGGATTGTCAAAAGTGACAATACTATTTGCATTTTCATCTGCTGTTCTGGTTTCTAAATAATCTAAATCAGCTAACACTTTTTTTCTAGATACCTTAGGATCATAAACGGCAATTTTAGCTTGCTCGTTAATTAAATCATCCGCAACATATATTGCAGCAGATTCTCGGGTATCATTTGTATCTTTCTTGAAAGCCCAACCTAAAAAAGTGATTTTTTTATCTGCAACAGTATTATAAAGAGTTTGTACTATATTGTTTGAAAAACGACGTTTTTGATGATCGTTTAAAATAATCACTTGCTCCCAATAATCTGCAACTTCATTCAATCCATACGATTTTGCAATATAAACCAAATTTAGAATATCCTTTTGAAAACAAGAACCACCAAAACCAACTGATGCTTTAAGGAATTTAGGACCAATTCGGCTATCCATCCCTATAGCTTTGGCAACCTCATTTACATTTGCACCAGTTTTTTCACATAATTCAGACATGGCATTGATGGAAGATATTCTTTGAGCTAGAAAAGCATTAGCAGTCAATTTGGATAATTCAGAAGACCAAACATTTGTAGTTAATATTTTCTCGGTGCTTACCCAATTTGCATACACATCAACCAAAGCCTGGATGGCTTTTTGTCCTTCTTCAGAAGTATCTCCTCCAATTAATATTCTATCTGGATTCAATAAATCCTGAACGGCAGTTCCTTCTGCCAAAAACTCAGGATTGGAAAGAATTTGAAACTTAACACCGTTACCTGTTGTGTCAAGAATGCTTTTAATAGCACCAGCTGTACGCACAGGAAGCGTAGATTTTTCAACAACAATTTTATTATCTTTTGCCACTTTGGCAATTTGTCTGGCGCACAATTCAATATATTTCAAATCGGCTGCCATTCCTTTTCCTTTACCGTATGTTTTAGTAGGTGTATTTACGGATATAAAAACAATTTGGGCTTCGTCTATTGCTTTATCAACATCTGTAGAAAAAAACAAATTTCTCCCTCTTGCCTCGGCAACAATAGCATCTAAACCTGGCTCGTATATTGGGATATTATCAGTGTTTTCATCATTCCATGCAGCAATTCTATCTACATTTAAATCTACAACTGTAACTTGAATGTGGGGACATTTTTGAGCAATAACCGCCATAGTTGGTCCACCAACATAGCCTGCTCCAATGCAACAAATTTTTGTAATTTTCATATCGCTATTTTTTGTTTCTACTATTTATTATTGAGATTCCCCCAATACCAAGCCACCGCATCTTTCAAACCTTCTTGTAAGGAAAACCGAGGATTATATCCTAATATTCTTTTAGCTTTATCAATACTTGCTAACGAATGAGGAATATCACCTGCTCTATTAGAACCATATTCAATTTCCACATTCATAATTTCCGGATCATATTCTGCTAAAAAATTTTTCAAGTAACCAACTAAATCATTCAATGTATTACGATCTCCAAAAGCAGTATTGTAAACCGTATTTATACCTTCAATATTCTGTGTAAGCATTGCCAACTCATTCATTTGTATTACGTTGTCAATATACGTAAAATCTCGCGAATAATTCCCATCACCATTTATTTTTGGACTTTCATGTTGCATTAATTGTATTACAAACTTAGGAATCACAGCCGCATAAGCTCCGTTTGGATCTTGTTTT
>NZ_DATIDY010000078.1:0-11868 GCF_035456085.1 Flavobacterium sp. | reverse complement strand
TTGGGATAGCAAATACACAATCAATATTAATACAGAAATGAATTATTGGCCAGCTGAGAAAACGAATTTATCAGAAATGCATCAGCCGCTCTTAAAAATGATTCAAGAATTGGCCGAAACTGGAAAAGAAACAGCAAAAGTGATGTACGGCGCCAGAGGCTGGATGGCACATCATAATACTGATATCTGGAGAATCAATGGTGCAGTTGATGGTGCAACTTGGGGAGTATGGAACGCAGGTGGCGGTTGGTTAAGCCAACATTTATGGGAACATTATTTGTATACAGGCGACAAGGCTTATCTTCAATCTGTATATGAAGTTTTAAAAGGTGCGGCAACTTTTTATTCTGATTTTTTAGTAAAAGATCCTGCAAATGGTTGGTTGGTAGTAGCACCTGGAAATTCGCCCGAAAACACACCAAAATCGCATCAGAATTCGGCAATGACTGCTGGTTCAACAATGGATAATCAAATTGTATTTGATGTTTTTAGCACTGCTATAAAAGCATCTGAAATTCTCGGTAAAGACAAAGAATTTGCCGATAGTTTAAGAACCATGCGCAAAATACTTCCTCCAATGCAAATTGGAAGATACAATCAATTGCAAGAATGGCTAGATGATGTTGATGATCCAAAAGACAATCACCGTCATATTTCGCATTTATATGGTTTGTATCCTTCAAATCAAATTTCACCTTATAGAACTCCTGAACTTTTTGCGGCAGCCAACAATACATTACTGCAACGAGGTGATGTTTCTACAGGATGGAGTATGGGCTGGAAAGTGAATTGGTGGGCAAAAATGCAAGACGGAAATCATGCCTACAAATTGATAAAAAACCAATTAACACCACTTGGAATAAATCAAGGGGGAGGAACTTACAATAATCTTTTTGATGCTCATCCGCCGTTTCAAATTGATGGAAATTTTGGTTGTACTTCTGGAATTACCGAGATGTTAATGCAAAGTTCCGATGGTGCAATTCATTTACTGCCAGCTTTACCGGATGATTTAAGTAATTATGGCGAAATACTTGGTTTAAAGGCAAGAGGAGGTTTTGAAATTGAAGCCATGAAATGGGAAAAAGGAAAATTAATTGCTGTAACCATTCACTCAAATCTTGGTGGAAATTTGAGATTAAGAACTCCAAACGAAATTATTTTGAAGGATAGTAAAAATTTAAATATAGCATCAGGAGTTAATTCAAATGAATTTTATCAAGTTGACCAAGTTGAAAAGCCTATTATTTCAAAAGAATCTGATATAAAACTTTTAGAAATTAAGCCAACATTTCTATACGATGTTATGACTGTCAAAGGAAAAACCTATACTTTTTTAATTAAATAATCCGATGAATATTAGATTTTTATATAGCTTATTTATAGTATTACTGGGTACTTCAGTTACAGCTCAAATGCAGTCTTTTGACCTGAAAGATGTTAGGCTGAAAGATGGTCCATTTAAAAACGCTCAAGATGTTGATTTTAAATATATTATGGATCTAAATCCAGACAAACTTTTAGCACCTTATTTATTAGACGCGGGCATTCCTCCAAAATCAAATCGATATGGTAATTGGGAGAGTATTGGGCTGGATGGTCATATTGCAGGTCATTACCTATCAGCATTATCAATGATGTACGCTGCGACAGGAAAAATAGAGCTTAAAAACAGATTGGATTACATGCTTTCTGAACTGGAGAATTGTCAGCAAAAGAACGGCAATGGTTATGTTGGCGGAATCCCGCAAGGAAAAGTTTTTTGGGATCGAATTCATAACGGAGATATCGACGGCAGTAGTTTTGGACTGAATAACACATGGGTTCCAATTTATAATATTCACAAGCTTTTTGCAGGTTTAAATGATGCTTATCGTTATACAGGCAGCGAAAAAGCAAAAACTATACTGATCAAATTGGGAGATTGGTTTATTGTGTTGATTCGGCCGTTGTCTGATGAGCAGATTGAGAAAATTTTAAAAACAGAACATGGCGGAATCAATGAATCCTTTGCCGATTTGTACACCATTACAAAAAATAAAAAATACCTCGAAACTGCCGAAAGATTGTCGCACAAAGCCTTTTTAAACCCTTTATTAAAAAAAGAAGACAAATTAACCGGACTGCACGCCAACACGCAAATCCCAAAAGTTATCGGTTTTGAAAAAATTGCAACACTTTCAGGCAATAAAGAATGGTCCAGTGCGGTAGATTTTTTTTGGGATAATGTTACGCAAAAACGAACTGTCGCTTTTGGTGGCAATAGTGTTTCAGAGCATTTTAATCCAACAAATGATTTTAGCGGAATGCTAAAGTCAAATGAAGGTCCAGAAACTTGTAACTCGTACAATATGGAACGCCTGAGCAAAGCACTGTTTTTGCATAAGAATGACGTAAAATATATTGACTTTTATGAGCGTACACTTTACAATCATATCCTTTCCAGTCAGCATCTCGTAAAAGGAGGTTTTGTCTATTTTACACCAATTCGTCCCAATCATTATCGAGTTTATTCACAACCGCAAACCAGTATGTGGTGTTGCGTTGGTTCAGGATTGGAAAATCACACAAAGTATGGAGAATTAATCTACACCCATTTGGATGATGCTCTTTTTGTGAATCTTTTTATTCCTTCAGTTTTAAACTGGAAAGAAAAAGAAATGGTCTTGGAACAAACTACAAAATTCCCGTATGAGAACAATTCACAATTTGTATTAAAACTTAAAAAACCTCAAACATTCGCTTTAAATATTCGTTATCCAAAATGGGCCGAAAATTTTGAAATTCTCTTAAATGGAAAGGTGCAAAAGATAGAATTAACGCCTTCTGGATATAGTACTATTTCAAGAAAATGGAAAGATGGTGATGTATTAACAATTCAATTTAAAACGGCTACTCATTTAGAAAATTTGCCTGATGGTTCCAATTGGAGTGCTTTTGTCAATGGACCAATCGTTTTGGCAGCCAAAACATCTACAGAAAATTTAGATGGTTTATTTGCTGATGATAGCCGAATGGGACATGTTGCCAAAGGAAAATATATTCCTTTAGATAAAGCATACGCATTAGTCGGTGAAAAGTCAGATTATGTTTCAAAGCTTAAGGAATTAGGTAATATGCGTTTCAGTTTAGATTCATTAGAATTAGAGCCATTTTTTGAAGTGCACGATTCCCGGTATCAAATGTATTTTCAAACCTATTCAAAAGATGAATATAATAAAAAACAAGCCTTATTGAAACAACAGGAAATTGAGGCAATGGCTGTAGAAGCCAAAACAGTAGATAAAATAAATTGTGGTGAACAACAGCCCGAAGTAGATCATTTGTATAAAGGCGAAAAAAGCAATTCAGGTTATGATGACGGAAAATTTTGGAGAAATACCCGTTCGTATATTTACTATCAAATGCTTAATAAAAATACGCAGGGTAAGTTCTTAGACATAAGTGTTTTGGATGAAGTTAAAATGAATGACATCGCTATATTCATTAACGAAAAACCAGCCGATGTGATTGGTGTAGAAAAGAAGTCTATCAGGATAAATATTGATAAGATTGAAGTTGTAAATATTAAAATAACAGCTAAAAATGGAAATGCAAGTCCGAAATTTTATCAATTAAGAATTATAAAAAATTAACACTGTGAGAAATCAATTTATATATGGATTATTGTTTTTTACTTCTTTTTCATTTTCTCAAAATAATGATTTGAAAAAAGGAATAAAAACCAATGCTATTGAAAAAGTTTTTAAATATACCAATCCCATCACAAGAGATTCCATTCTTTCGATGAGAGATTATATGATCAATAAAGTTGGTGATAAATGGTATGCTGTGGGGACATCAAATCCAGTGTGGACTGGACCAAATCCAGGTGTGAAGCTTCTGATTTCTGATGATATGATTAATTGGAAATTTCATTCTTATTTAATTGATGCTACAAAATTACCTGAGGATTGTCCTTATAATGGACGTTTTTGGGCACCTGAAATTCATTTCATTCAAAATAAATATTGGCTTACAATCAATAGCGGAAAAGTAACCAAAGAAGACCCAAAAGGAATGAATACTCATAGTATTTGGCTCTTTTCTGCTGATAAAATCACAGGACCTTACAAATTGGTGAATGGACCACTAACTAATCAATATAACAATGATGCTACTTTATTCGAAGATGATAATGGAGATACATATTTGTATTGTAGCGGCAATGGTCTTTTTCAGGCTAAAATTGATTTAAAATCTGGAAAATTAACGACTCCAATAGAGAAATTTTTGGATAAAAAACAACCAGGTTATCCCGAATGGATGATTGGCGGCATTGAAGGCCCTTTTGTGATTAAAAAAGAAGGTACCTATTTTATGTTTTTTTCGACTTGGACTCGTGGCTATGAAGTTGGTCTTTTGAAATCCAAATCGCCATTGGGGCCTTGGGAATTGGTTTCTCAGGAACCGATATTTGGAACAAGAAAAAAAGGATATCGCCCAGAATTAGCGGTTAGTGGCGGTTACGACCATTTGAAATTTACAGATACTCAGGATCCGTATCAAGAAACAGGACATAATGCATTGTTTATTGGTCCCGATGGGAATTTATGGACATCATGTCATTATTTTATGTACGATAAAAGGCCTTATCCTTACAGCCAGACTTTTCAACCATGGGAAAAATTTCCTCAACTGGGAATCGAACCTGTTTACTATGCAAATGGCAGATTTTATATAAATCCACCCACGTGGACAGAACAAGTTGTGCCTATTAAATAATAATAATTGCTATTAATTACAAAACCAAACCACATGAAATTAAAAATCATTTTTCAAGCTATTGCAATCTTAGGAGCAACTTGCATACAAGCGCAAAACCCAATAATAAAAGACATTTTTACGGCAGATCCTGCCCCAATGGTTTACAAAAATACGGTATATCTCTACACTGGACATGATGGAGCTACGCCAGAGGATACCAATTACAAAATGCCCGATTGGCATGTGTTTTCGTCCAAAGATATGGTGAATTGGAAAGATCATGGCGCTGTGTTATCTCCGGCGACTTTTTCATGGGCAACAGGAGATGCTTATGCAGCACAATGCATCGAACGAGGAGGTAAATTTTATTGGTTTGTAGCCACATTTCACAAAAAAGATGAAAACAGCAATGGTGGCGCGGCTATTGGTGTAGCAGTTTCAGATAGTCCTACAGGTCCGTTCAAAGACGCTATCGGAAAAGCTTTAATTACTAATGAAATGACAACAGATATGAAATATGGCTGGGACGATATTGATCCAACCGTTTTTATTGATGATGATGGACAGGCCTATATGTTTTGGGGAAATGGAAGCTGCAAATGGGTAAAACTTAAAAAGAACATGATCGAGGTTGATGGAGAGATTACAACTTTTAAACCAAAAAATTACATCGAAGGTCCTTGGGTGTACAAAAGAAAAAACCTTTACTATTTAGTATACGCCAGTGCTGGAACTAAACCGGAAATGATAGAATATTGTACAGCCACTAACATTCAAGGTCCATGGACGTACCAAGGAATAATTCAGGAAAATGTTCCAAATAGTTTTACAACACATCCAGGAATTGTTGATTTTAAAGGGAAATCTTATTTCATGTATCATAACGGATCGCTTCCGACAGGCGGCAGTTACAGACGCTCGATTTGTATTGATTATATGTATTACAATCCAGATGGAACAATCCAAAAGGTTATTCAAACTAAAGAAGGCGTAAAAGCGGTTAAATAAGTATGTCATCAATCAAACACAATCACTAGAAGTTAAATTACGGATTAAAAACTGCTACGAACAGCACAAATTGACGCTAATTTATTTGTGAAAATTTGTAGAATTTGTGGTAAAAAATTTTCGGTTATTTTGAGTAGAAACGAGACTTAAAGAGATTTCTTTGAACAATATTTAAAAGGACTTTACAAAAACAATATACTATCTGATGAAACATATTATTCGATCTTTACTGTTAAGCCTCGTGCTTGTTGCAACTGCTTTTTCGCAGGCAAAAAATCCTGTCATTTATGCAGATGTACCGGATTTGTCAATAATCAGGGTTGGTAATATTTATTACATGAGCAGTACCACAATGCACATGAATCCTGGAGTTCCTATTATGAAATCAAGTGATTTGGTAAATTGGAAACTTGTCAATTATGCTTATGATACACTTGAAGATAATGATGACAGACTAAATTTAGACAACGGCAAAAATGATTATGGCAGAGGTTCATGGGCGAGTAGTTTGAGGTTTCACAACGGAATTTATTATGTAAGCACTTTTTCCGGAACAACAGGCAAAACCTATATTTTCTCAACAAAAAATATAGAAAAAGGTCCTTGGAAAAGAATTGTTTTAAATAATTCATACCATGATCATTCCCTTTTGTTTGATAATGACAAAGTTTACCTTGTGTGGGGCGGTGGAAAAATTCAAATTGTTGAATTACAAAGTGATCTTTCTGCAGTTAAAGAAGAAACAAAAAGGGTTTTAATCGAAAATGCAAATGCTCCTGCTGGAAATAATATCATGTTGCCGTCTGAGGGTTCTCAACTTTTTAAAATCAAAGGAAAATATTATTTGTTTAATATCGTCTGGCCAAAAGGAGGGATGCGTACTGTGATTATTCATCGTGCTGATACTATTAATGGCCCTTGGGAAGGAAAAGTTGGTTTACAGGATTTAGGTGTTGCGCAGGGTGGACTTATAGACACTCCAGATGGGAAATGGTTTTCCTATTTATTTAGAGATGCTGGTGGTGTAGGGCGTATTCCGTATTTAGTTCCCGTTAAATGGGAAAATGATTGGCCAATATTGGGAGAAAACGGTAAAGTACCTGAAAATCTTGATTTACCAGCGAACAAAAGCCTTATTCCTAATATTGTTAATTCGGATGAGTTTACTAGTAAAATTGGTGAAAGAGAATTACCATTAGTTTGGCAATGGAATCACAATCCAGATAATTCCCTATGGTCTCTGAAAGAAAGAAAAGGTTATTTAAGATTAAAAACAGCCCGAATTGATAGCAGTTTTGTTCAGGCTAAAAACACATTAACTCAGAGAACTTTTGGCCCACAATGTTCAGGATCAACGCTAGTTGAAGTGTCTAAATTAAAAGAAGGCGATTTAGCTGGACTTTCGTTATTGCAAAAAAACTTTGGATTGGTAGCTGTAAAAATCGAAAATGGTTCTAAAAAAATTGTGATGATTGATGCCGAAAAAGAAACTCCAGAAGAAATCGAGAGTGTCCCTTTGAATCAGGATAAAGTGTATTTGAAAGCAGAATGTGATTTCAAAGATAGAGCAGACACAGGAAGATTTTATTATAGTTTGGATGGTAAAAAATGGACTAGTATCGGGAACGCAATAAAATTACCGTATACACTTCCGCACTTCATGGGTTACCGATTTGGATTGTTCAATTATGCTACCAAAAATACAGGTGGTTATGCCGATTTTGATTATTTCCATATTGACGATAAAATTTCTAAAACGAATTAGTCTCTTAAAAAAAAAACATTTTTAATTTAAATATAAAATCATGAAAATCAAATATTTAATTTGTGTTATTTCATTTTCAATACTAAGTGTAAATGCGCAACAATTGCCTTTTAGAAATCCATCACTTAGTTCGACAGAAAGGGCGAAAGATTTAATTTCACGATTGACTCTGGAAGAAAAAGCAATATTAATGTGCGATCAGTCGGATGCTATTCCAAGGCTTGGAATTAAAAAATTCAACTGGTGGAGTGAAGCCTTGCACGGTTATGCGAACAACGACAATGTTACAGTTTTTCCTGAGCCTATCGGTATGGCCGCTTCGTTTGATGATCAATTTGTGTATAAAGTTTTTGACGCGGTATCGGATGAGGCCAGAGCAAAATACAACCAATGGATTAAAAATGGTAATGAAAATAAACGTTTTTTAAGTCTTTCGGTTTGGACACCAAACGTAAATATTTTTAGGGATCCTCGTTGGGGTCGGGGTCAGGAAACATACGGCGAAGATCCATATCTTACTTCTCGAATGGGTGTTTCTGTTGTAAAAGGTTTGCAAGGCCCTGCAGATGCTAAATACCGTAAATTATTAGCCTGTGCCAAACATTTTGCCGTGCATTCAGGACCAGAATGGAGCCGACATGAGTTGAACTTGAATAATGTAGATCCACGTGAATTATATGAAACCTATCTTCCGGCATTTAAATCATTAGTTCAGGATGCTGATGTGCGTGAAGTAATGTGTGCATATCAGCGCCTTGACGACGAACCTTGTTGCAGTAATACTCGATTATTGCAACGTATTCTTCGTGATGATTGGGGATTTAAATATTTGGTTGTTTCAGATTGTGGTGCCGTTACGGATTTTTATACTTCTCATAAAGTTTCATCAGATGCTGTTCACGCTGCTTCAAAAGCCGTACTTGCAGGAACTGACGTAGAATGTGTTTGGGAAAAGTATCCTTTCAAAGAACTGCCTCAAGCGGTAGCAAAAGGGTTAATAAAAGAATCTGACATCGATAAAAGTTTACTACGAGTTTTGGTAGGTCGTTTTGATTTGGGTGAAATGGATGATGACGCCTTAGTACCTTGGACAAAAATTCCGGAATCGGTACTTAACAGCAAAGAACATCAGCAATTGACATTAGAAATGGCACGTAAGTCAATGACGCTTTTGCAAAATAAAAATAATGTTCTTCCACTAAATAAGACAGCAACTAAAATTGCTATTATTGGGCCAAATGCTGATAATGAGCCAATGATGTGGGGAAATTATAACGGTACTCCGGTTAAAACAATTACCATTAAAGATGGAATAGAATCTAAAATCGACGTAAATAAAATTTTCTATGATAAAGGCTGTGATTTAGTCGAAGATAAAGTAACTCAAACCTATTTTGACCAAATTTCATTTGATGGCAAAAAAGGAATGAAAGCTACCTATTGGAATAACGCAAATAGAGAAGGTAATAGCGTTACATCGGTACAAATTACAAATCCAATAAAAATGACAACTGCTGGTCAGCACGAATTTGCTTCAGGTGTGAAACTTGAAGGGTTTTCGGCAAAATATGAAGCAGAGTTTACTGCCAAAGAAAATGATAATCTTGTTTTTAAAACGGGAGCTACAGGAGCATTTGAATTATTTGTTAACGGAAAATCTATTGCAAAATATACCAATTGGCGAACTCTTCCAAGTAATTTTCCGTTTGCTGTTGAAGCTGGGAAAAAATATAAAATCGAAATTCTGTACGCCCAATCCAACAACTGGCAAGCAAATTTGGAATTTGATTTTGGAAAAGAATTTAATGTCGATTTTACATCATTAATTCAAAAATTAAAAGGCATTGATACAGTAGTTTTTGTAGGCGGGCTTTCGACTTTATTGGAAGGCGAAGAAATGCCGGTTTCTTATCCAGGTTTCAAAGGCGGAGATCGTACCAATATTGATCTTCCAGCTGTTCAAAGAAAATGTTTAAAAGAGCTGAAAGAGGCTGGGAAAAAAGTGATTTTTGTAAACTGCTCGGGTTCTGCTATTGCTTTAACACCAGAAACAGAAAGTTGTGATGCTATTTTACAAGCTTGGTATCCAGGAGAATCAGGAGGTCAGGCTGTGGCAGATGTTCTTTTTGGAGATTACAATCCTGCTGGAAAATTGCCTATTTCTTTTTATAAAAATTCAGAAGTATTAGGCGATTTTGAAGATTATTCAATGAAGAATCGCACCTACAGATACACAACAGATGTGTTGTTTCCTTTCGGTTTTGGTTTGAGTTATTCTAAATTCAATATTGGTTCGGCTAAATTGAGTAAAACAACGATAAAATCAAATGAAAATACCCAATTGAATTTTTCTATTCAAAATGCCAGCAAACGTGAAGGAACGGAAATCGTTCAGGTGTATGTTCGAAAATTAAATGATATCGGTGGTCCTCTAAAAACATTAAAAGCTTTTAAAAGAATCGAATTAAAAGCGGGAGAAAAACAAAATGTAACTATTGAATTACCTGCTTCATCATTTGAATTTTATGATACTAAAACTATGGCAATGGCTGTAACTTCTGGCGAGTATGAGGTATATTATGGTAATAGTTCCGATGCTAAAGATTTAAAAATGACCAAGGTGACTGTTCAATAAAATTATTATGGTATTAGTAAACAGATTAAAAGTAACGGTTGTTTTAGGTTTTTCATTATTCGCTATAAGCGCTCAGTCACAAGAAAAACTATATCCAAATGAATTTCCATTAGAGGATGTAAGTCTATTAGATGGACCTTTTAAACATGCCCAAGACTTAAATGTTGAAGTTCTTTTAAAATATGATGTTAATAGATTATTAGCACCCTATAGAAAAGAAGCAGGTTTAGAACCCAAAGCGCCAACTTATCCTAATTGGGAAGGACTTGACGGGCACGTTGGCGGGCATTATTTGTCAGCTATGGCTATAAATTATGCTTCGACTGGGAATGAAGAGTGTAAAAAAAGGATGGACTATATCGTTTCTGAAATTAAGTTCTGTCAGGAAGCAAATGCTATCAATAATAAAGAATGGGGTATTGGATACGCGGGCGGTTTTCCAAAAAGCAAAGAGTTATGGTCTTCCTTTAAAAAAGGAGATTTTGCGATTTATAATGGGGCTTGGGCACCCTATTACAACTTGCATAAAATGTATGCAGGATTAAGAGATGCTTGGTTATACACAGATAATGAAGAAGCTAAAATAGTATTTTTAAAATTCTGTGATTGGGGTATTGATATAACATCGGCTTTAAGTGACGATCAAATGGAATCGATGCTTAATATGGAGCATGGAGGAATGCCTGAAGTGTATGCAGATGCTTACCAAATGACAGGCGATAAAAAATATCTTACCGCAGCAAAACGCTATTCGCACAAAAAAGTGCTGAATCCATTATCAGAAGGAACTGATAATTTAGACAACATGCATGCCAATACACAAATACCAAAATTTGTAGGTTTTGAAAGAATTGCAGAGGTAAGTGACAATAAAAAATATGGAGATGCAGGAAGTTTCTTTTGGGATACTGTAATCGCTAACCGCACATTGGCTTTTGGAGGAAATAGCAGAAAAGAACATTTTCCAAGCAAAGCAGCAAGTATTGATTATGTTAGTGAAGTAGATGGACCAGAAACTTGTAATTCTTACAACATGCTTAAACTTACGGAAGATCTTTTTAGAGTATCTCCAGAAGCAAAATATGCCGATTATTATGAGAAAACGGTATTCAATCATATACTTTCTTCGCAACATCCAGAGCATGGCGGTTATGTGTACTTTACTCCAGCCAGACCACGTCATTACAGGGTTTATTCTGCTCCTAATGAAGCCATGTGGTGTTGTGTAGGTACCGGAATGGAAAATCATGGAAAATACAATCAGTTTATTTACACACATGTAAAAGATTCGCTGTACTTAAATTTGTTTATAGCTTCAGCATTGAATTGGAAAGAGAAAGGAATTAAAATTAAACAGTTAACAAATTTCCCTGAGCAGGAACAAACAAAAATTATCATTGAAGAAGGTCATTCAAAATTTAATTTACTTATTCGTTATCCAAGTTGGGTTAAAGAAGGTGCTTTAAAAATCTTGATTAATGATAAAAGTTTTGCTTTTAACAATAAACCTTCCTCTTATGTTAGTGTAAATAGGCAATGGAAAAAAGGAGATATTGTCGAGGTTGTATTACCAATGCACAATAGTGTCGAAAAGTTACCCTATCTGGATAAATATGTTGCTTTTTTACATGGACCAATTTTATTGGGAACTAAAACAGGAACTGAGGATTTAAAAGGGCTTATTGCCGATGACAGCCGTTTTGGACAATATGCA
>NZ_DATIDY010000077.1:0-2788 GCF_035456085.1 Flavobacterium sp. | reverse complement strand
TGGTTTGGATTCGATTCATTGGAACGCATGCAGAATATGACAAGATTAACGCAAACGAAATTTAAAAGCTATGGAAATTAAACCAATAAAAACAGAGAAAGATTATAATCAAGCACTCGAAAGACTTGAAATAATTTTTGAAGCAAAAAAAGGTTCGCCAGAAGGTGATGAACTTGAAGTGCTTGGAATTTTGATTAATCAATATGAGAATGACCACTTCCCTATTGGATTGCCTGATCCAATTGAAGCTATTAAATTTCGAATGGAACAAATGGGCTATAATCAAACCGATTTGGCTAATATAGTTGGCTTAAAAAGTCGGGCCAGCGAAATCCTAAATAAGAAAAGAAAGTTATCACTTGAAATGATTCGCCAATTGCATGAAAGATTAAATATTCCAACTGATGTACTTATCCAAACTTACTGAAAAGCACTATCACTAACAGGCTACTACAACGGATTTAGGCAATTGTCTTAATGGAAAGTTGGTTTTGTATTTGGAATGATTTGGCTAATCCAAACCGCTGTAGTACCAGAGCGTTCCTGTTAAGCTTAACGAAAACACATAAACATATAACAACAGACTAACAAATTCCAAAAAAGTTAATGAGCCAAATTTTAAGACAGCAAATTGAAAAAATAACCGAACTAACAGACGAAGAGTTTGACTATGTTTTGTCGCATTTTACAAACAAAAAATTGAAAAAACATCAATTTATAATTCAGGAAGGAGAAAATGTGCCAAACGATTTTTTCATTTTGGATGGTTGCTTAAAATCATATTTTACAGATAAAAATGGCAAAGAACATATTTTGGCGTTTGGAATGCAAGACTGGTGGATTACTGACTATGAAGCGTACTACAATCAATCAAAAGCAACCATAAATATTGACTGTATTGAAGACAGCGAATTGCTTTGCTTATCATTTGAGAACAGAGAAAAACTTTGTGCAGAACTTCATAAAATAGAACACTTTTTTAGAAAGAAAACCAATAAACGTAATGTTGCTTTACAACAACGGATACTTTCTCTATTGAGCAACAACGCCAAAGAAAAATACGACCAATTACTACAATTATATCCTCAACTATTTCAAAAAGTCCCTAAACAACTTATTGCTTCCTATTTAGGAGTAACAAGGGAAACATTGAGTCGGCTTAATTCTGCCTCGAAATAGTGTGACATACATCACATAAAAGTTGTGACATATGTCCTTTAGCAATCCATCATTCCGATACAACTTTGTGCCATAAATTTTAATTTAAAATCAAATGGCAAAATTTCAAATTCAACAAGCGAGCAGTACAGTCAACTGGACTGGAAAAAAGGTTTTAGGGCTACATACAGGTAGCATCAATATAGCAAATGGCTTTATTGAAATAGAAAACAATAACATTTTAGGAGGTGAGATTCAAATCGATATGGCATCAATTGTAGTTACTGATATTGATGACAAAAAAACTCACGATGAATTTTTGGCTCACCTCAAAAATGACGATTTCTTTGCGGTAGATAAGTTTGGCACATCAAAACTTGTAATCACTAGTGCAAAACAAATTGAGCAAAATAAATTTGAGACAAGCGGAATTCTTACAATTAAAGACATATCTCATCCCGTTAATTTTATTTCAACTGTAGAAGTTTTTACAGACTTTCTTCACTCACTAGGCGAAATTGTTATTGATAGAACACTATACAACATTCGGTATGGCTCGGGAAAATTTATTGATAATTTGGGAGACAAATTAATCTATGACAATTTTGTTTTACAGTTCAAACTTGTTGGACAGTTATAAGCAATAACCACTATGAAAAGGCGGGATGTGATAAAGTCAATTTTTTTAGCAAATGTTACAAGCACATCACTTTCCGCTTTTATTAATCAATCAACATTTAAAATAAGGCTATGTGGAATAAAACAAAATTCACTAAACTGTTAGGAATAGATTACCCAATAGTTCAAGGTCCGTTTGGTGGTGGACTATCCTCTGTAGAACTTACAAGCACCGTTTCAAACGCAGGGGCATTAGGTTCGTTTGGCGGTCAACCGTTTTCTTCAAAGGAAATTATTGAAACCTGTAATGAAATAAGAAAATTTACGAACAAACCTTTCAATATCAATTTGTGGGTTAACGACAGAGATACTCGACTGTCAACTTTTGATGATGATGACTACAATAAACTTACAGAATTATTTAAGCCTTATTTTAATGAATTAGGTTTGGCAATACCTGAAAAACCAACTAATCTTGGCGCTAATTTTGAAGAACAAATCGAAGCTATTTATGAAGCAAAACCAGCAATTTTTAGTTTTGTTTATGGTATTCCTTCACCAGACATTTTAGAAAAATGTAAACGGCTTGGAATTAAAACAGTTGGTGCAGCAACAACACTTGATGAAGCAATCGCAATAGAAAATGCTGGAGTGGATGCAATAGTTGCTACAGGATTTGAGGCAGGTGGACATAGAGTTTCTTTTTTAAGGTCGGCAGAAGATTCATTGACAGGAACATTTTCACTAATTCCACAAGTAGCAGACAATGTAAAAATTCCAATAATTGCAGCCGGAGGGATAGCTGATGCAAGAGGTATAAAAGCTGCATTGGCTTTGGGTGCTGATGCCGTACAAATGGGTACTGCTTTTTTGGCAACATCGGAATCCAATGCTTCACAAGACCATAAGGACAAATTATTTACAGAAGACGCTAAATACACAACACTCACAAAAGTATTCACTGGACGACTATCAAGAGGAATCAGAAACAGACTTACCGAAGAATTGAAAA
>NZ_DATIDY010000076.1:0-2245 GCF_035456085.1 Flavobacterium sp. | reverse complement strand
GATAAGCTTCTGCCGGTTTGTTTTGCATACGATTTTGCTTTTTCAATTACCTCTTTGTCTAACGATAAAGTGAGTTTGGTATTCATAATACGTATATTTTTCACAAAAGTACGTAATAATTTATTTTTGATTGTTCATTTTTTTCAAAACTTCTTTGGCAACAGCCTTATAAGCCGCACTGTGATTCGGGAAATCTTTGGTAATTATAGTTTTCAGTTCAGGATGAATCCAGTCGTGGTGATTTCCTAATTCGTATAATGTTCTTATAGAATAAGCTTTGGTGGCAACTTTTGTGTCGTTTATAAGCCAGTCAAAAGAAGTCTCAATACATTTTTCAAGATTTTCGTCTGAAAGAAAGATGGAGTTTTCGTCTTTTTTATAATGTGATTTCACTAAAAGCTGTGTCACTTTTGCAATGGGTCTAAGGGAACTTTCTTGATTTAAATATTTCAAATTTTCGAAGAAAAAATCTAGGTGAGGCTCTAGCCAAATAAGTTTTTCATAAGATACAAATTCCAAAATCCAACACGCTTTATGATTATTCTTATCAGAAGGTGAAAAACTAATTTTGACCAATTCATCAAAATGATTTTTATTGTCTAGAATAAACTGGGCACCTTCAAGGCGTTTTTCGCGACAAGCGTTTACATATTCCAGTTTTATTTGAAGTTCAGACGGCATTTCTACTAGTTTAAAAACAGGACTAAAATAAGTAATTTAAAGAAATTATTCCGTAAAAATTAGTTGGGAGACCGGGATAATAATATCTAGGCAATCCGTTTCCAACAGCAACTGCATTTGGTAAAATTAATGAAGCATATTTTTCATCGGTTAGGTTATTGACACCCGCTGACAAGTGTAGGTTTAATTGAGGAAATATTTGAAAATGATAACCTGTTTTGAGATTAATAATAGAATAAGAATCGGCGTAATCAGAATTGGCATCATTCAAAGGAATTTTATCGATAAACTGAAAATCTCCACTGAGATAAAGTCCTGAATTTGTGTTCAAAGTTATTCCGCCATTTACTTTATTTGCAGGAACTCCGGTGAGTTTATTTCCTGAATAATCGTTTCCATTGTCTACGAATTCTTTAAATTCATAATTCCCAAAAGATCCAGAAACATAAGAGTTCATGTTGAAAAATCTATTAAGAGGCCAATTATGATTTACTGTAATTTCAATGCCTTGATGAAGTGTTTCGCCAGCATTTATCCCTACATATTGGTCATCTCCAACTCGTTTTGCAACCAACAAATCTTTGATTTCCATTCGGTAAATGCTCACTTCGGTATACAGTTTTTTGTTGAAAAAATAGAATTTACTACCAACTTCAAAATTATAACCGTTCTCTGGTTTTATATCAGGATTTATAGTGCCTGAACTCGTTAAAGTTTCTTCGGTTGCCGGTAATGAAAATCCTCGACTTACTGAAAAATAGACAGTTTGTAGTTCATTTGGTTTAAATAGAAAAGAAAGTTGTGGCGAAAAAATACCATCGTAACTATAATTTTGAGTTGAATTTAGATCGTAATCCTTTAATTCAAATTGTGTTTTATTATAATTCAGTCCAGCTTGGATTTCAAATTTTTTGGAAAGCAAAGTTCTAATCTGCGAAAAAATATTGTAGAAATGTCTTTTTTGTCCCGTTTCTGTAAGCTGATCGCCTTGCAGACTTCCTTGCCCATTATTTTGCTGATATAAATTTTCAAAAGTATTTCCCTTGTAATCATCTGCGAAATATTCAATTCCGGTTATAAATTGGTTTTCGATTGCCGCAATTGTAAAATTCCCTGAAAACTGAGTCCGAGCGCCACTGGCAAAAGTATATTGACGTAAAATATCAAATGGTCTTGGTTCGTTACTGTCTTTGTAATTGATGAAGATTGAAGTTGAATTACTCAGGTTTTCATTAACCTTAAAATCATAAGCCAATCCTGCCAAAGTCGATTTGTATTCTTTAAATCCTTTTGATCCTACCCAAGTTGGCGCACCAGCCTGCGGATTATTTTCAAACATTGTTTTGTTTATCGAACTTGGAATATAAGCTTTCAAATAAGTATAATTTGAAAAATAGCTAAGCTGACTGTTTTTCTTCTTAAACAATTCGCCAGCCAAAGTAATTCCTTCCCGATTATAAGCGCTATTTTCTCTCCAACCGTCAGTTTTAAGTTTATGGTAACTTAAATTCAAGCTTCCTTGTTTTTCATTTAAACTATAATTCAAGCTATTTTTTAATAAGCC
>NZ_DATIDY010000075.1:0-3580 GCF_035456085.1 Flavobacterium sp. | reverse complement strand
ATCGTAACTATTTGGGTTTTAGGTCATTATTTGTAATATTTTTAATTTTTTATTTATATTTGTTAGAAACAAACAAACAACAAAACTATGAAAAATTATGTTTTAATATTAGTAGCATTTCTGTTTTCATTTGGTATAATGGCTCAAGATAGAGGATCAGTGATTCTTAATGCTTACGCTAGTTACACTTTTTCAAATAATGTAAACTTTGATTACGGACATCTCAAAATTGGAGACGGTATCACTTATGGTGGTGGATTCGAATTTTTTCCTCAAAAATCATCATCTGTTGAGCTTAAATATTTAAGACTTGATACCTCTATGGATATTGACGTACCCAATGGCGTTATTGGTTATGAAGACAAAAATGGAGATGGAGCATTCAATTATATTTTAATAGGAGGTAACCATTATTTTGATACCGGAGGTAATGCGGTTCCTTATTTAGGAGGAGGAATTGGTATGGCAATTACAGAAGGACCTTATGGTGGAAGTGATACAAATTTTGCCTGGGAAATAAAAGGTGGCGTAAAAATCAAAACGAATTCAAGTGTCTCTGTTAGCTTGCAAGCCAATTTAATTTCAACAATTGCTGCTGCTGGTACCGATACATATTGGGGATATTGGGGGCCAATTGCGGTACAAGATTATGCCTATTCTTATCAATTTGGTTTAGGAGCTGTAATCGGTTTCAACTTAAAATAAGAATTTAAAATATTTTGAAAAGGTAACTCAATCGAGTTGCTTTTTTTTTGATTAAATAGCCAACAATCTTTCATTAAAAATTATAAATAGAATATGAATTCCGAATTTAAAGAAGAACAAAGATTTACACAATGGTGGCTTTGGACGATATTGATTGTAATAGCGCTTATTCCTGTATATGGGATTTACAAGCAAATTATTCGAGGTGAACAATTTGGTACAAAACCAATGTCGGATACTAGTTTAATTGTTGCCGCAATAATTACGTTTACAATCCTGTTTTTATTTCGTATTACTCAATTGAAAACTCAAATCGACCAAAATAAAATCAGCATTAATTTTTTTCCACTAATGAATAAAGTGGTGAATTGGGATGAGGTAAAATCCGCCCAGGTTTTGAAGTATGGTTTTGTGGGCTATGGGATTCGCTTCTTTACTCCTTATGGAATTGTTTACAATATCGCAGGAAGTATTGGATTAGCTCTTGAATTAAAAAATGGAAAAAAATTGCTAATCGGCACACAAAAAGGTGAAGAATTAACCAAATTTCTTGAAACCTATTTTGTGTCATAGATTTGTTATCCACTGTATGTTAATGTGTTAAAAGTTGTTTGGCAATAATCACAAAATAATATTGTAAATATTTTCTATAATTATATAACAGTTTTCAAACGCTCTACTGGTAATTTAGCCATTATTAATTTTAAATAAAAAGAACATGAAAACTAAAAATTTAATAGTTGCATTAATATTGAGTGTAGGTTTATTTACAACTTCTTGTAATTCAAGTGATGAAAATGAAGGAGATACTATTGCTCCAATTGTCGGAAAATGGCAATATGTTAAAAGTGGTACCAACGTCGGTGGAGCTGAAACATTAGTAGACTATCCAGGAAATGTAAGTGGTTGCGATCATGACTTTATCGATTTAAAGCTTGATAACACAGCTGTAGCAGGAAATTATGATTCAACAGTAAGTCCTTGCGCACTTACAACTGTATCAGGAACGTATGACAGAGGAGACAGCAAAGTTACAGTAACTGTAAATGGTGTAACTACTACTTATGATATTGTTAACCTTACAGCTACTGAATTAAAATTGAAAGATGGTAACAATGTCTATGTCTTCATTAGATAAATGAATTTCAATTTTTAATCGTCATCTTTTGATGTGATATAAAAACGGAAATGACCTTATTTATAAAAGTCATTTCCGTTTTTTTGTGGCTAATGCAGAGTTGTTTTACTTATTTGAAATAGTTTTCAAACTCTGCAGGCAATTTGTTAATTGGTTTTATTTTAATGTCTTTGTAGAAAACTTCAGCGGCTTCACTTTGTAATTGAATTTTTCCTTCTACTAATGGTTGGAATTTTTGACCGTCAAAATAACGGGAATTTTGCAAAACCATTACCACCTTTCCGTTGATGATATGAAGACTTTTACCTTCGAAGCAAACTAGTTCCATTTCTGTCCAATCGTTATTTGGCGTTTCGGCTCTCATTTTTCGCATACAAAAACCGGTATTCTCGGTATTTGTTCCAAATGGAATAAAATTTTGACTTTCATCTGCTACCGCATTCATACTCCCTTCAGGAAGATACGCTCGAATGTCAATAGCTGAATTGGCAATGTTCCAATAATCTCCAAAATGACCTTCCATAACCTGAAATTCTTGAGCCAGCATCCATGCACGCCAATAATCTACGCCCGCTTCGCCTTGTGAATGATATAGTACACCAGCATCCATTAGTTTATTGGTTCGAGGCTCCCATTTTTTGTTTCCAAACTTTACTTTTAGTTTTAAACGGTAGTTTTTAAAGTTTTCTTTAGTGAAAACACAACCATAATATTCTCCAGAAACTTTAAGCACAGGCTCATTATTTTCTTCAATTACGGTAAACATATTATTTACGTTCTTGTTGTAGCCAATTGGCGGAATTTCTTTGCCATTTGCATCTGTTGGGAGTTTACCAGAATAGCCGTCTTTGTGTTTATAGCTCAGGTACATTTCCCATTTGCTTAAATTTTTGTCTAATAATTTTATCCATCCGTCATCTGACGGGGTAGACTTTTTTGTAAAAGAAGTTAAACCAAGAAGGAGTCCAAGTAATAAAACTGAAGATATTTTTTTCATAAAATTGGTCTGTTAATTAATAGGAATTTATATAACAAAGCTAATGAATTAATTGAAAATGAAGTTGGTTGTATAATTTAAGAAAGCGGTGTTTGTTTTTTAGGAATGTTTTTTATTTTTCATCAAATAAAAAAACAGAATCCTTGTGTTTTAGTTTATAATTTGCTGCAAATTTGTATTCTCTTAAATAAAAAACAACAGACATGGAATTCGGCAAAATCATTATTTCGGATACGGCTTCAAATAGCGAGAACCCACAAGACATTATCAATTCTAATATTTCAGTGATCAACCTGATGCGAGAGGAAAAAATCGATGATGATTTGATTCATGAAGATGCCTTGATGAGTTATTATTTGGATTATTATGCAACTCAATATACAGCTGGTAACTTTGCACAATTTGTGTATAATTCTCGTTGGAATAAAGAACTTAACGAATTAATCGAAGAAGGTTTGGCTTTAATTGGCGCCAAAAAACATTTGGAATTATTTCAGGCACAAGCCAAAAAAGTACGTTTGATGAGCAGTGTTAAACTCAATAAATTTTTAAGTGGAAAGTTAGATGGCGTAAACCCAACGAGAGATTTGCTTAACAATGATGACACCTTTTTTAAATTAGAAGAAAATCTGGTGCAATTAAATGCTGCTTTTTTAAAATCGCATCCTGATACTGAAGTGCTTTCAGTTGATGAAATGTTTGAAACTTTGGAAGAATTTATTGGTCATGAAATTAAAAGA
>NZ_DATIDY010000074.1:0-8598 GCF_035456085.1 Flavobacterium sp. | reverse complement strand
CATTTTGGTAGGGATGTTGGCTTGGGCAATCCGATATGCATTGTTTGCTTACGGAAATGGTGGCGATTTGAGTTTTATGCTCATCATCGGGATTGCGTTACATGGTGTTTGTTACGATTTTTTCTTTGTTTCTGGACAAATTTATACCAATTCAAAAGCGGGTGAGAAATACAAAAGTGCTGCACAAGGATTAATTACACTTGCTACTTATGGTTTGGGAATGCTAATTGGATTTGGAGTGGCAGGATGGATTACTGATAATTACAAAACTGCCGAAGGAGCAATCAATTGGGAAATGGTTTGGATAATTCCTGCGGGCATTTCGTTAGCGGTATTTTTGCTTTTTAGCCTTTTATTTAAAGAGAAAAAATTAGAAATTGAGATTAAATAAAATTATTTTTTACCACATAGAGACATACAATTTATAGTTTTAAAAAAGAGTTTAAATAACCGTTTCACTTCTCACATAGATTGGCTATGTGGAAAATAGTGCTATTTCTATTCGTTCCTTAATGATTTGCTATTAAATCTATGTTTCTATGTGGTTAATTTTTTTCATTTTTAGAATTTCACCCAACGGGTTTCCTTAATGATTTGCTATTAAATCTATGACTCTATGTGGTTAAAATAATTTCAGCCAAAAGCTAAAATACAAATATTGAAGTTGTTATTTTAAACACAAAAGAGCTCAAAAAAAGTAGTGCACAAAATCTAAATAGAGACTCAAAAACACTTCATTTTATACTTACTTTATTATATTTGTAAACCACATTTTTAGTCTCTATTGGTTTGAAAAATTATCTGCTGTTATTTTTACTACTTTCTGTAAATTATTCTGGTTATCCATTGAATACTACGGATTCCATTTTTGATAAATTAAATGATGCTTTAAAAAACAAACAGCATTATGTTCATTTAAAAGAAGAGCGAATTTTAAACTTCAAAAAACTTAAATCGGAAGATTTATCCAAAGAGCAAGAATACAATTACAACAAAACTTTATACACAGAATACCAAAAATTCAACTCTGATTCGGCAATTTTATATATCAAAAAGAATCTTGTAATCGCTACAGAACTTCACAGTAAAAAATTATCAGATTTGGCCGAATTGCAATTGGCGAATCTATATTCATCATCAGGAAAATATCGGGAATCCGAAGCTATTTTAAAAAGCATCAATAAAAAAACATTAGACAAATCACTGCTTCCAACGTATTATGTTGTGCATCGGGAATTTTTTGAACACTACAATGCCAATAGTACCAGCAAAATATACATTGAGCAAATAGGTAAATATCGAGATTCATTGTTAGGCGTTTTGAATCCTTCAACATCGGATTATAAAATAAATCTAATTCAGAAAAACATTTTTGACAATAAACTTACTATTGCACAAAAAGAATTATTGCTTCTATTGAAACAAACCAAAGAAGATAATTACCAATATGCCATGATTACTTATCTTCTTGGCAGCATTTATGAAACCAGAAACCAATTCGATTTAAGAAAAAAATATTTCGCTCTTTCGGCAATATCTGATTTAAAAACGGCTAACAAAGACAATGCTTCACTTCAAAAACTGGCGATGGTTTTTTATGAAATTGGAGATGTTGATATGGCTTATAAACTCACACAATCTGCAATTGAAGATGCTCTTTATTGTAATGTTCAATTTAGAACATTGCTAATGTCTCAGCTTTATTCTATTATTAATACCGCTTATTTAGAAAAGGAAGCCCAGAGAAAAAACGAATTGCAATTGTATTTGTTATGCATAAGTTTACTGTCCGGATTCTTAATTTTAGCGGTGATTTATGTGTACCGACAAATGAAAAAAGTATCCAAAATTCGTGAAGAACTTTTTATAACCAGTCAAAAATTAGCCGAATTAAACAAAGATATTACCGCAACAAACAACCTTTTGCAAGAACGAAACGCTCAATTATCGGAGTCCAATCACATTAAGGAAGAATATATTGCAAACTTTTTCAACCTTTGTTCGACTTACATCAATAAGCTGGAGAATTACCGTGTTATTTTGAACAAAAAAGCGGCTGTCAAACAATTTGACGAGATTGCTAAAATTTTAAAATCAAACACATTGGTCGAAAAAGAACTTGAAGAATTATATGCCAACTTTGATATGATTTTTCTAAATCTGTATCCCACTTTTGTAAAAGATTTTAATGCCTTACTCATCAACGAAGAACAAATCGTATTGAAACAAGGTGAATTATTAAATACCGAACTTCGCATTTTTGCACTTATTCGCCTTGGAATTACAGATAGTGTAAAAATTGCAGAATTCCTTCGCTACTCTTTGAGCACGATTTATAATTATAGAACTAAGGCCAGAAATAAAGCAGCTGTTTCCAGAAATGATTTTGAAGAAATGGTCATGAAAATCGGCTTAATACCTTCAAAAAGCTAATTTTTTATTTTAAAATCACTACTTTTTTCGGCTTTAATTATTAGCTAAAAATCTAAAAAACAATTAGTTAATATTTTATTTTACTACTTTTTTTTATTTACAAATTAAACACATATAATAACGTTTTAGCTTTACAATATTATTGAAAGATGCTTTTGAATGATGAGTATCTTGATTACAAATTTTAATGCTTTAATATTTAAGAGTTATGTTTAAAAATGTGAAAACAATTGTCCTTTTTCTTTTGTTGAGTTCATTGGGAATGAATGCGCAAAATAAACTTCCTGTTTATCTTGATAGCAAAAAAACTATTGATGAGCGTGTCGAAGATGCACTTTCTAAAATGACAACCGAAGAAAAAATTGCCATGATTCATGCGCAATCAAAATTTAGTTCCCCTGGTGTTCCGCGTTTGGGAATTCCCGAAAATTGGATGACCGATGGACCACACGGAATCCGTACAGAAGTTAAATGGGACGAATGGGATCAGGCAAATTGGACAAACGATTCTTGTATTGCATTTCCAGCTCTTACGGCACTTTCTGCCACATGGAATAAAGATTTGTCGTCTTTATATGGAAAATCAATTGGTGAAGAAGCTCGTTACCGAAACAAAAATGTATTGTTAGGACCAGGTGTAAATATCTACAGAACACCCTTAAACGGTCGTAACTTCGAATATATGGGAGAAGATCCTTTCCTTACGTCAAAAATGGTAGTGCCTTACATCAAAGGAGTACAATCTAATGGAGTTGCTGCTTGCGTAAAACATTTTGCATTAAACAATCAGGAAACCAATCGTAGTGCCGTAAACGTAATTGTTGATGATCGCGCTTTGTACGAGATTTATTTGCCAGCATTCAAAGCCGCTGTTCAGGAAGGTGATGCTTGGGCAATTATGGGATCGTATAATAAATACAAAGGACAACACTGTTGCCACAATGAGTTTTTATTGAATGATATTCTTCGCGGAGAATGGGGATTCAAAGGAGTTGTAATCTCAGATTGGGGTGGAGTTCATGATACCAAGCAAGCGATTCACAATGGTTTAGATATGGAATTTGGTTCTTGGACCAACGGACTTTCATGGGGAACAAGTAATGCGTATGACAACTATTATTTGGCAAAACCATATTCGACTATGATTGCAAAAGGCGAAATTGGAACCAAAGAATTAGATGAAAAAGTTCGCCGTATTTTGCGTTTGTCTTTTTTAACAACAATGAATAATGAAAGACCTTTTGGATCATTTGGAACAAAAGAACACGCACAAGCTGGATTGAAAATTGCCGAAGAAGGAATTGTTTTATTGCAAAACAAAAACAATATCCTGCCAATCAATCTTTCTAAAACTAAGAAAATTGCAGTAATTGGAGAAAATGCAATCAAAATGATGACTGTTGGTGGAGGAAGTTCTTCGCTAAAAGCAAAATATGAAGTTTTACCTCTTGATGGATTGAAAAAACGAATTGGTAATCAGGCAGAAATTGTTTACGCTCGCGGTTATGTTGGAGACCCAACCAGCAATTATAATGGTGTTGTTGCAAAAGTTAGCTTAGAAGATAAACGTTCTGCTGCCGAATTAACTGCAGAGGCTTTAAAAGTAGCTAAAGATGCAGATATTGTATTGTTTTTTGGAGGTTTGAACAAAAGCGACTATCAGGATGCTGAAGGAAATGATCGTAAGGAATTAGGTCTTCCGTATGGACAGGATAAATTAATCAGCGAATTGGCTAAGGTTAATAAAAATGTGGTTTTTGTAAATATATCTGGAAACGCTGTGGCGATGCCGTGGGTAAACGAGGTTCCGGGAATTGTACAAGGATGGTTTTTGGGTACTGAAGCTGGAAATGCTTTGGCAGCCGTTTTGGTTGGAGATGTGAATCCTTCTGGAAAACTGACTTTTACTTTCCCAGTTAAATTAAACGATAATGGGGCACACGCTCTTGGAGAATTTCCAGGTGGAGATGAAGTAACGTACAAAGAAGGAATTTTTGTTGGATACCGTTGGACTGATAAACAAAAAATCAAACCTTTATTTCCTTTTGGTCATGGTTTAAGCTATACTACTTTTGAATATGGTAAAGTAACTGCTGACAAAAAACAATTGTCAAAAGAAGATCAAATTACGTTTTCGGTTAAAGTAAAAAACACTGGAAGCCGCGAAGGATCTGAAGTTGTTCAACTTTATATCAGCGATTTAAAATCGTCTTTGCCTCGTCCTGTAAAAGAATTGAAAGGTTTTGAGAAAATTTCGCTTAAAGCCGGTGAAGAAAAAACAGTGACTTTTACAGTTGACAAAACTGCCTTGAGTTTCTTTGATGATAAAAAACACGAATGGGTTGCTGAAACCGGTGATTTTGAAGCTTTGATTGGAGCATCTGCTACAGATATAAAATCGAAGGTAAGCTTTTCACTTAAATAAAATAATTTCATAACTTGGTTAAAGATAAAGCTGTAATTGTCAAAGATTACGGCTTTATTTTTGAAAAATGATTTATATTTATCAGTAAAAAACTTAATAAAAACCGAAACAAGTTATACTAAGGTTTTTGTTCTTTTCTTATTTCACTATGAATTTATAATTAACAACTAACAATTAACCAACCAGAATATGACTTCAGTTTATACAGATATCAAACCAAAAAAACATTACGAAATTTTAGACGGTTTACGCGGAGTAGCCGCAATTTTAGTCGTTGCTTTTCACATTTTCGAAACTTTTGCCGGCGGAAACAGATTTAAGCAAATTATAAACCACGGTTATCTGGCTGTAGACTTCTTTTTCCTTTTATCGGGATTTGTTGTCGCTTATGCTTATGATGATCGTTGGGGAAAAATGACGCAGTGGGACTTTTACAAAAGACGCCTGATTCGTTTGCAGCCCATGGTGATAATGGGAATGATCATTGGCGCTGCTTTATATTATTTTCAGGCTTCGGATATTTTGTTTCCAATGATTGCTGGAATGGAAGTTTGGAAAGTAATTTTGACCATGGTTATTGGTTTCACATTGCTTCCAATTCCGCCTTCAATGGAGATAAGAGGTTGGGGAGAAATGCATCCTCTTGATGGTCCTGCCTGGTCGTTATTTTTTGAATATATTGCTAATATACTTTACGCTTTATTTTTTAGAAAATTTTCGAATAAAGTACTTTCTATTTTTGTTTTGATATTTGCAGGAATGCTTATTAATTACACTGTTTTTGGACCAAAAGGAGACGTAATTGGCGGATGGTCATTGAATTTTGAACAAATGAATATTGGTTTCACCCGTTTATTATATCCGTTTTTTGCAGGGATTTTACTTTCTCGTTTAGGGAAATTAATACACGTAAAGGGAGCTTTCTGGGTTTGCAGTTTATTGATTGCAATCGTGCTTTCAATACCAAGGATTGGTGATGAAAACAGTTTGTGGATGAATGGTTTATATGAGTCTTTTTGTATTATCCTTGTTTTTCCGTTAATTGTTTCGATTGGAGCTGGCGGAGAAATTAAAAATCCATTTTCACTTAAAATTTGCAAAACTTTAGGCGACATCTCCTACCCGCTTTATATCACACATTATCCACTTATTTATTGGTACACAGCTTGGGTTGTCGACAATAAAATCTCATTGGAAGATGGTTATGTCTTAGGAATAGGTGTTTTAATTACTAGTATTGTCATTGCTTATTTATGTTTAAAATTATATGACGAACCAGTCCGTAATTGGCTTCAGAATAAATTTCAGAAACGAAAAGTTGTTGTTGGTATATAAAAATTATCTAAATCTTTAAAAATAAAAAAGCCCGAGAATAATCAGTTTAAATTATTCTCGGGCTTTTTTATTAAATTATAAATTATCTCGTTTTAGGTTTTGCACCCATATGAAAAGTAATTGCTGAACCATTAGTTATATCACTATGTTTAATAAATAAACTAGTTATTGGTTTTCCGTTAATCAATACTTTTTGAACATATATATTTTTAGCACTTTGATTAATTGCTTCAACAGTAAAGACTTTTCCATTTTCAAGTGTAAGTTTTGCGCTGCTTACTAATGGTGATCCCAATGCATATTGATCAGACCCTGGGGCAACTGGATAAAAGCCTAAAGACGAAAAAATATACCAAGCACTCATTTGCCCGCAATCATCATTCCCTCCTAAACCGTCAGGAGTTGGTTTGTATTGCATGTTCAAAATTTTACGAACTTGTGCCTGTGTTTTCCAAGGTTGGTCAGCCCAATTATAAAAATAAGCTACATGATGTGCTGGCTCATTACCATGAACGTATCCACCAATGATTCCTTCCCTTGTAATATCCTCAGTTTCTGCAAAAAAAGAATCAGGCAAATGCATTGTAAAGAGTGTGTCCAATCGGGAAGCAAAAGCCTTTTTACCTCCCATTAGATCAATTAAAGCTGTTGGATTATGCGGTACAAAAAAACTGTAATTCCAACTATTTCCTTCAATAAATCCTTGTCCATTTGTACTCAAAGGATCAAACTCTTTTTTAAAAGAATTATCTGCCAACTTAGGCTCCATAAAACCAGTTTTTGTATCAAAATTATTTCTCCAATTCTCAGAGCGTTTGATAAAGTCATTGTAGATTTCGGTTTGATTTAGTTTTTTGGCTAATTGTGCAATACACCAATCATCATAAGCATATTCTAAAGTATTTGATACTGATATTCCACTTTTTTCGGCTGGGATATATCCTAAATCCATATAATAACCGATTCCTTCATAATCACGATGTTTGGCAGTGGCAACACACGCTTTTAAAGCCTCATTTGGATCACCATTGTAAACTCCTTTTAAGATAGCATCTGCAATTACCGATACGCTGTGATAACCACTCATGCACCAATTGTCATTAGCATAATGAGACCAAATAGGCAACATGTGAAGGCTACTCTGCTCGTAATGAGCCAACATTGACTTTACCATATCATTGTTACGCGAAGGCTGAATAATGTTGAAAAAAGGATGCAAAGCTCTGTAAGTATCCCACAGTGAAAAAGTACTATAATTAGTAAACCCATTTGCTTTGTGAATTCCTTGATCTAATCCTTTATATTCTCCGTTTACATCCATATAAACAGTTGGGTTTATAAAAGTGTGATACATCGCTGTATAAAAATTCACTTTGACATCTTCTGGAGCGGTGATTACAATTTTATTAAGTTCCTTATTCCAGGCAGATTGCGATTGCGCTTTTATTTTTTCAAAATCCCAATCTTTTATCTCTTCTTTCATGTTTTGCAACGCGTTTTCCTGACTAACGGGAGATAAAGCAAATTTTATTTTAATCTTTTCAGCTTCGCTTGTTTTGAAATCAAAATACATTCTTATTTTTTTTCCGGCTATTTCTGGAAAGTTTTTAGTTTGATCAAATTTTCTCCAGAATCCTCTATAAACTTGTTTGGTTTCATAATTCTTTTGACCGTATTGAAAGAATGGTTTCGAGAAAGACATCGCAAAATAAACCGTTTTGGTTCTTGCCCATCCATTGGTTTGTCTGTAACCAGTAATCAGACTGTCATTAATAACCCTTACATACGTCCAAACATTTTTGTCATCATAATTATAAATACCAGCCATTAAATCCAATATGATGTGGCTTTCATCTGATTTTGGAAAAGTATATTGATGCATTCCTACTCGAGTTGTGGTAGTCATTTCGGCTAAAATGTTTTCATCATCCAATTTGACTTTATAGTAACCTGCTTCGGCAGTTTCATTAGCATGAGAAAATGCGGAACGATATCCACTCTTAGGATTTGAAGCGGTTCCAGGATTTAACTGTAATTTTCCCTGAGTTGGCATAATTAAAAAATCTCCCAAATCTGAATGACCTGTTCCGCTTAAATGCGTATGGCTAAAGCCTACAATGGTTTTGTCTTCATAGCGATATCCAGCGCAGTATTTGTACACATCTCCATTATATTTCCCATTTAATTCATACGATATGGTATCCGTTTCTGGACTAAGCTGTACAGCGCCAAACGGAACTGTTGCGCCAGGGTAAGTATGCCCCATTTTTTCGGTACCAATAATTGGTTTTACATACTGAACAAGATTTTGCTGTGCATTACTAAAACAGAAACTAAAGAACAGGACGGATAGAAATATTTTTTTCATCAGATGAATGTAGGATTTTAAAAGAAAATTATCTCGG
>NZ_DATIDY010000073.1:0-12557 GCF_035456085.1 Flavobacterium sp. | reverse complement strand
TTCATTTGTATTACGTTGTCAATATACGTAAAATCTCGCGAATAATTCCCATCACCATTTATTTTTGGACTTTCATGTTGCATTAATTGTATTACAAACTTAGGAATCACAGCCGCATAAGCTCCGTTTGGATCTTGTTTTCGACCAAAAACATTAAAATATCTCAACCCAATAGTTTGCAAACCGTAAGTTCTACTAAAAATTTCGGCATACAACTCATTTACATATTTGGTAATAGCATAAGGAGAAAGTGGTTTTCCAATGACTTCCTCAACTTTCGGTAGACCTTCAGAATCTCCGTATGTAGAAGAACTAGCTGCATATACAAATCGTTTAACATTGGCGTCTCTCGCTGCAACTAACATATTCAAAAAACCAGAAACATTCACATCATTCGTAGTAATAGGATCATTGATAGACCTGGGAACTGAACCCAACGCTGCCTGGTGCAAAACATAATCAACACCTGATACTGCCTGATGACAAGTCTCTAAATTTCGTATATCACCCTCAATTAAATTGAAATTATCATGATTTATAAAATCCTTCAAATTGTGGCGATATCCAGTAGTAAAATTATCTAAACAAACAACTTTGTAATTTTTAGACAAAAAATATTCACAAAGATTAGACCCAATAAATCCTGCTCCTCCAGTAATTAAGATTGTATTTTTAATATTTTCTGTCATTACATTTTTTTTTTAAATCTAATACTAACTCTTTTTTCTATTGAATATTTTGTCGATAAAGCTTTTTTTCTCCTCAACTTCATGATAGCCATTGGAATAATTACCGTTGCCGTAACCGTAACCATAACCGTAACCACCTCCATATTTAGCTTTATTTTCGAATCCATTCAAAATGATACTTGTATTATTAAGTTCTTCGCGAATAACTCTATTATTTAATAATGTTATCATCTCCTTTTTGGTAAAATTTTGCCTAACTATATATAAAGTAACATCACTATATTGTACCAATTCAAGAGAATCGGCTACTAATCCTACTGGAGGTGTATCTAGTATTATATAATCATATTTAGTTTTGAGCTCTTCGATTAATTCTTTCATTCCATCACTCAAAATCAATTCAGAAGGGTTTGGCGGAATTGGACCGGACAATATTACATCCAAATGAGGTATTGAAGTATGATTTATAATTTCATCCAAACTTTTATCTTTGATCAAATAATTTACCACACCTACAGTATTAGACAAATTAAATTCTTCAAATAATTTTGGTTTCCTTAAATCCAATCCTATAATTACAGTCTTTTTTTCGCTTAAGGCAAATACTGTGGCGATATTAATAGAACAGAATGTTTTTCCTTCTCCACTCACTGACGAAGTTATCATTAGAGTTTTCGCTCCAGCAATATTATTTTTTTTGTATAAAAATTGAAGCGAAGATCGAATAGCCCTAAAAGATTCTGATAATGCAGATTTGGGTTTGTCAAAAACCGCCAATTCACTTTTATCATGATTCATTCCAACGATACCAATCAACGGAATAGAGGTTAACCTATTAATATCATCAGGATTTTGAATCGTATTATTAATAAAAAAGAGAATTGTAATAATCAACAAAGGCAATAGTAGTCCTAAAAATAAAGCCAAAATATAATTCACTCCAGTTTTTGGTCCGATAAGCCCTCCTCCAATATCTTTAGCCGGATCTATAAAATGAATATCTGATAAATTAGCAGCTTTTACAATATCTGCTTCACTTCTTTTTTGCAAAAAGGTATTGTAGATATTGTCATTTAAGTCATATTTTCTTTTGATCTTAATTAGTTCTTGCTGCTCATCGGGCAAGCTTTTAATCTTGCTTTCTGTTTGATTTATTTTACTTTCGATCATTGCCAGATCATATTGTAAAGATGATTTAGCTGTAGTTATGTTTTCTAACAAAACATTCTTAACAGCCTCCATTTGATTATCGAAATCTCTAAATATTTTTTCGCTTTTCACCGCATAAGCCATCTCTGATCTTTGAGTAGAAAGAGCAATTAATTTAGACACATTGACAACAATATTGGGGTCTTCAATTCCGGCTACAGATGGAGCAGGTAATTTTGAATAATCAACACTATTTTTTAAATATGATTTTAATGAATTATAATACGTTATTTTTCTATTAATAGCATCCTTTTCTGTATCGAAATCAAGAATTTTGTCTGAGAATTTGGCTCCGCCTTCACCTTCAACTTCATAGATATTCTTACCTTTTCTAAAAGATTTTAACTCATCACCCGTTTTTTTCAACTGTGATTCCATTGCAATAAGTGTACTATCGATAAAATTTACAGTATTAGTTGCAAATTGATTTTTACCATCAAGTTCCCTTTTTATTAACATCTTTACAGTTGAATTAAGATATTCAACCATTCGAGCCTTGTTGGTGCCTTGCATTGCCAATGTCATTATCGAACTTCCTTTGTCATCAGCACGAACATTAACATTTCTGTAATTTGAAACAGTTCCGTCAAAATCATTAAAACGAACAAAATACTCGTTTCCTTTATATAAACCTGGATTTTCTTTTATTTGTAATTTCCAATTCAAAAAAGGCAATGATACTTGTTCTCCAACTTTATATTTTTTCACAAATTCGCCTTCAACAACTGAGGTATTGGTATAACTATTATCAAAATAATGAATTAATGAAACCGAATTTCCTTCAAAAAGAATCCTTAATTGATACTCATTTTTACTTAAAAATTTAATTCCAATAAGATTACCAGCTAACTGTCCTTGTCTTTTATCAATTTCTATATAAAATGGAACAGCCCCATAAGCATCTTCCAGATTATATTTGCCTTGAACTAAATAATCGATATAAAATTGTAATTTATCTACAACCAATTCATTATGAGAACGGGATTGCAAAGTGGTCATAATAGTTTGAATCTGATCTGATGCTCCTCCCCAATTAAAGACTAGATTAGTACTTGACGTAAAAAGAGGATTTGTTTCTTCTTTGACCGAAATTAAAGTCTCGATACTATAAATCTTTTCTTTACGTACATTAATCTGATAAGCAATAAGCATAGCAATAATTACAGATGCTAAAAACCATTTCCAATAACTTAAAATTTTAAGTAAAAAACCCTTAAAATCAAAACTTGGACCGTTTTCAAAAACTGCAAAATCTTTAATATCTAACATATTATGGGAAATTAATTTTAACCTTTAAATAAAAAATAAGTAGTGGTGAATAATGACAACAATGTGATAATAGTTGTTAAAGATTGTATTCCCGTAGTTCCTGTTCCCCATGTTTTTTGCCTAAGCGGCTTTACATATATATAATCGTTTGGCTGTAAAAAATAGTAAGGCGAATCCATTACATTTATATTAGTCAAGTCCAAATCTTTCATCTCTGTTCCATTTGGAGTCTTCCTAATTATAGTTACAGTTTTTCTATCACCAGTTGTAGTAATATCACCGGCATTAGCTATAGCTTCCATAATAGTTACTTTTTCCTGAAATAATGTTTTCGTTCCTGTACTTCCAACCTCTCCATTTATTGTGTAACGAAAACCGGCCAACTTTACTACGACAAAAATACTTGCATTATCTTTGAAATATTCTTCCAGCAATTGCTTTTCAATTTTAAGGCGCACTTCTTCTAAAGTAAATCCCATAACATTCATTTCTCCTAAAACAGGAATTCTGATATTACCATGATCATCTACAGTAAAACCATTAAAATATAGACCCGATTCGGATTGATCCGATTGGGAACCATCTACTGTTGGGTTAAAAATAGCAACTAATTTGGGATCAGATGCTTTGATAGTAATACTTATTACATCATGAGTTTGTAATCGATAAGGTTTTGATTCGATCATTGATATCGAATTTTCTTTTTCAGAATTTCCTTTTTTCTGGAGATAAACCAAGTCCTTAACTGGTATACAAGATGTGAATAATACACTGATAATTAAAAATATATAGAGTAATTTCTTGTTCATTCGTTTTTATTTAATGCAAATATAGTTTATCACTGTTTAAAAAACCTTATACTTAATAAACAGTTTAATTGGTTTTTAATGATTTTTCAAATGGTACTCTGTGTAATATACTTCTACCCAAAGTAACTTCATCGGCGTATTCTAATTCGTCTCCAACGGCGATTCCTCGGGCGATTGTTGAAACTACAATTGGCAAATCGGCTATTTGTTTGTAAATATAAAAATTGGTTGTATCGCCTTCCATTGTTGAGCTTAACGCAAAAATAATCTCGCTTACTTGTCCTAATTTAGCTTTCTCTACTAATGAATTAATTGTAAGTTGGCTAGGTCCTACTCCATCAATCGGTGAAATTTTACCTCCTAAAACATGATAAATTCCTCGAAATTGCCCAGTGTTTTCTATCGCCATAACATCTCGAATATCCTCAACTACACATATAATTTGATGATTACGATTTGAATTACTACAAATTTCACAAACCTCTCTATCTGAAATGTTATGACAGCTTTTGCAATACTTGATTTCTTCTCGCATTGTAACCAGTGCCTGAGCTAAAAAAGTAGCTTGTTCTTTGGGTTGTTTTAAAATATGTAAAACCAATCGCAAAGCAGTCCTTTTACCAATTCCTGGTAATTGAGACATTTCATTAACAGCCCTTTCTATTAATTTTGAAGAAAATTCCATGATTTACAAAAGTAAATATTTTAACAAATTATATTTATAAACTGCTGTTTTAAAGCAAATTGGCATTTCAATTTTAGAACAATTGTTTGTTATGGCTTATGCCAGATGGTAACAGCATCCTTTTTTACCTTTTTTAGGGATAAGAAGAATATAGACAACCGGAAATAGATGCTAAAAAATTAATATTTATCCAATGTCAACAAAACCAATGTACACGCGATTTCGAACTTGATATTATTTAGTTCTAATAACTGATAAAATTCTGGGTTTTCGGTTCCAGGATTAAATATAACTCGTTTAGGTTTTGCCTCTACGATATAATTATAATAATCTCTTTGACGCGTTGGATTTATATATAATGAAATAGTATCAATATTTTTGATTGGAATAGCTTTAGTATTAATTTTTACACCAGCTACTTCACCAGCATTTTGACCTAATGCTATTACCGAATGACCTCTGGAAACTAGCATTCCTATAGCTTTAAAAGCAGCTCTTTCAGGCTTTGTAGTTGCTCCGATAATTAATGTCTTCTTATTTTTTGTCATCATAAATTTTTATAAAATGCAAAAGTAATCAAAAACCATTTAGTCATAACTAAATAGTTGCTTTTAAACCTTGTATTCTAAGTTTAAATCTTAAATTTTCTAATTACATCAAACCATTAATTTAATAGCTTTTTTTCAATTTGTTCCATTCCTTATTGAAATAACAATAATCTAACTGCTCTTTAAACTTAGTTATAGAGAAAATCGTAATTTTACAAATAAAAATCAAAACTGGATGGATTTATTTATTTACTTATTTGTTGCTTTGTTTTCTGTATTAAATCCAATTGGAACTGTTCCAATTTTTGTCGGCTTAACCCAAAACGATTCAAAGCAAGAATGCTCTAGAATCTCATTATGGACGTCTATAAACGTATTTTTGATTCTTATAATTTCTTTTTTTATTGGAAAATATGTTCTTAGTTTTTTTGGAATTAGCATTGATTCTCTACGAATTGCAGGAGGATTGATCATCGTAAGTTCTGGATTTTCATTACTTTCTGGGCAATTTAACAAAAAGCGCGGTATCAATAAAAAGATAGAACACGATGCCCAAAAACGAAATGACATTGCTCTAACTCCCTTAGCCATTCCGATGCTAGCTGGACCTGGTTCTATTTCATTATTAATAGCTTTTTATCAAGAACATCATAATACGAACGAGCTGATAATTTCGTCATTGGCAATATTGGCAATTGCAATTTCAATTTTTATTATTTTAAGAAGTGCTCATTATTTGGCAAAAATACTCGGAGCATCGGGAATCGTTGCAATATCAAGAATTATAGGTTTTATTGTAGTTGCAATTGGAATTCAATATATTGTAAGTGCACTAATCAATATTATTAAAAGTAATTTTTGACACACTCCAACCAATAAAAAAGTCCAAATCTTTAATATAAACATTTAAGGTTTGGACTTTTATCAATTGATTACTAAACTTTATTCTCTTGGCAAGAAAATCTCGGCCATCATACAACGGGCACTTCCGCCGCCGCAGGCTTCAATTGTATCCAAATTCGAACTCAAAATCGTTACATGTTCTTCTAACTGAGCAATTTGTTTTTTTGTCAAACTTTGATAAGCTGAAGTGCTCATTACTAAATATCTTCTGTCGTCTACTCCTTTTACTTCAAGCATATTTCCGGCAAAATTATTCAACTGCTGTTCAGTAATTAAAATTATATCTTTCTCGTCCCCTCTAAGACTATCCAAAACCATTTTTCGTTCCTTTTTATCATCAATACAATCGGCGCAAATAACGGCAAATGTGTCTCCAATACACATCATAACATTGGTATGATAAATTAATTTTCTCTCATTATTGACAGTTTGAAAAGCTTCAAAAATTACGGGCGTGAATTCAAAATCTTCACAAAATTCGATAAATAATTCCTCATCAGCTCTGGGTGAAAGCGCGCAATATGCCTTACCATTTTCTCTGTCTAATAATAAGCTTCCTGTCCCTTCCAGAAAAAAACCATCTTCTTCTGCAGAAGTATAATCCATTATATTATTGATTATAAACCCTTTTTCTTCTAATATATCCAGAACATCTTCTCGACGTTCTCTACGTCTGTTTTCGGCAAACATAGGATATAGCGCTACATCTCCGTTCTCATGAAATGAAATCCAATTATTTGGAAAAATACTATCAGGTGTATCTGCCTTTTCTATGTCATCTACCACCGTGACATCTACACCTACCGCCCTAAGCTTTTCAACAAAAACATCAAATTCCTGTTGTGCTTTTGCATTTACTGTTGCTGGCAAAAGATCATCTATAACTTTTTGATAATAATTATTTACTGCCGTTTGTTCATTCATACGGAATGCAACTGGGCGAATCATCAAAATGGAGTTTGTTGTTTGCGTCATATTTATGTCATTTATTATTCCAAAATCTATTGTCTAAAGTTAATCAATAAAACTCAAAACATAATGTTAATCTCGTATTAAAGGCAAAGTGGAACATCTTAACAATCCTTCCTGCTTGGCAATTTCGGCATAAGGAATTTCCTCAACAACAAATCCATTAGATCTCAACCAATTATTCAATCTTGTAAAGTTTTTTTCAGAAACCACCACATTAGTATCAATAGAAAACACATTAGAATTCATATTATACATTTCTTCTCTGGTAATATGAAACAAATTTTCTTTTCCAAAAAGATTAATCAAAAACATATAATCAGCTTCTTCTCTGAAACCTCTTTTATAAATTATTCCTTTATCTTTTCCAACAGGTTGAAAGCAACAATCCAAATGCAGTGCATTATCACGCGCTTCAATCCTTGATTTGACTAAATCAAATTCTTTTACTTTTTTATTAGGAAATAATTCTTTTAAAAAATTAACTCCTTTCATATTGGTTCGTGCAGTAATATAGCTCGCATAATCGCTGCCTTTATAGGTTCCGACAAAAATATAATCGTTCCACAGCATTACATCTCCACCTTCAATATGAACTTCTACTGGAGGGCGAATAATTTTTGCTGGATCTATTTGATCAAGTATATATTGAATAGCGTCCAATTCTCTTTCACGATCAGGTAAAATATTTGATTTTATAAAAATATCGTCTATCACAAAACCTATATCTCTAGTAAATATTTGGTTATAATTTTCAATCAATTCGGGACGTAAAACAGTTATATCGTATTTTTTAAAAACAGAATTAAAAGCTTCCATTTCCACTATCATATCACTTTCAATAGGATAAGTATTCGCTAAAATATGTTCTAAAGATTTAGGATCGTATGCTTCTTCAATTTTTGGAATAGGTCCATTACTGACTGCCAAACCTAACACAACAGTCCTTAATCTTGAGGTTTCATTCTTAACATTTAATTCTAACATTGTTATATTTTTTTTACCAAAGATAAAAAAAAAGCTTCACCGCGGAAGTGAAGCTTTAAAATCTATTTTCATGAATTATGATTTAACGTAATCTCTCAAAGGATATCCAGTATATACCTGTCTTGGTCTTCCAATTGGTTCTTTATTTTCTCTCATTTCTTTCCATTGAGCAATCCAACCAGGCAATCTTCCAATTGCAAACAATACTGTAAACATGTCCGTTGGAATTCCTAAAGCTCTATAGATGATCCCAGAATAAAAATCAACATTTGGATATAAATTTCTAGATTTGAAATATTCATCTTCCAAAGCTGCTGCTTCCAGCTTTTTAGCAATATCAAGAATTGGATCATTTACTCCTAAAGTTGAAAGTACTTCATCTGCAGCTTTTTTAATAATTTTAGCTCTAGGATCAAAGTTTTTATAAACTCTATGACCAAATCCCATTAATCTGAATGGATCATTTTTATCTTTTGCTTTCGCTATATATTTATCAGCATCTCCACCATTGGCATTAATTTCTTCTAGCATTTCTAAAACTGCTTGGTTTGCACCTCCATGTAAAGGTCCCCATAATGCCGAAACACCAGCAGATATTGAAGCAAATAGACCAGCATGTGAAGATCCAACCATTCTCACTGTAGAAGTCGAACAGTTTTGTTCGTGGTCTGCATGAAGAATAAATAATTTATCTAAAGCATCGATTATTACAGGGTTAGAGACATATGGTCCAGTTGGCAACTTAAACATTAAGCTCAAAAAATTCTCCACATATCCAATTGTATTATCATAATAATTCAATGGATAACCCATACTTTTTCTATATGTCCATGTAGCAATCACCAAGAATTTTGCGATGGTTTTACAAACTGCATCGTACATATCTTTTTCATTACTTGCATCAACAGACTTTGGATTAAAAGCTGTCAAAGCACTAGTCAAAGCAGACAATACTCCCATTGGATGTGCTGTTCTTGGAAATCCATCCAAGATAATCTTCATTTCTTCACTAACTAAAGTGTGTTTTCTAATGTCTTTTTCAAATTGTTCTAATTTTTCAGATGAAGGCAATTCTCCAAAAATTATCAAATAAGAAACTTCTAAGAAATGTGATTTTTCAGCTAAATCTTCAATTGAATATCCTCTATAACGTAAAATACCGAGTTCTCCATCCAAAAAGGTAATTTCACTTTTACAGGCACCAGAATTTTTATATCCTGGATCAAGTGTAATTACACCAGACATATCTCGTAATTTACTAATATCAATGGCCGCTTCATTTTCACTTCCAATTATAATTGGAAACTCAAATTTGTTACCGTCGATCTCTAATATTGCTATTTTTGACATATTTTTAAATGAAATAAAATTAAATTATAATTAGCCAAATCTAAGGAATTCCACATTAATTTAAAACTAATTAAACAATGAATTTGTTAAATCTTCAATAAAAAAGCCATTCATCATAGATGAATGGCTAATTACAACAAATTCTTTACAATTATTTTATTTTAAAAGCCTTTTTTCCAGGAAAATATGCAGAATTCGCTAATTCCTCTTCTATTCTTAATAATTGATTATATTTTGCCATACGATCTGAACGTGAAGCAGATCCTGTTTTGATTTGACCACAATTCAAAGCTACTGCTAAATCTGCAATCGTATTATCTTCTGTTTCTCCAGAACGGTGAGACATTACTGAAGTGTAACCAGCATTTTTAGCCATATTTACAGCTGCAATTGTTTCTGTCAAAGTCCCAATTTGATTTACTTTAATCAAAATTGAATTTGCAATTCCTTTCTCAATTCCAGTTGACAAACGCTCAACGTTAGTAACAAACAAATCATCTCCAACTAATTGAACTTTATCTCCAATTTTTTCTGTTAATAATTTCCAACCATCCCAGTCATTTTCGTCCATTCCATCTTCGATAGAAATAATTGGATATTTAGTAGCTAATTCAGCCAAATACTCAACTTGTTCTGCTGAAGTTCTGATTTTTCCTGTTGGACCTTCAAACTTAGAGTAATCATATTTACCATCAGCATAAAACTCTGAAGAAGCGCAGTCTAAAGCAACCATAATTTCATCTCCGAAAGAATAACCTGCTTTTTCCACAGCTAATTTGATTGTATCTAAAGCGTCTTCAGTACCACCAGCCAAGTTTGGAGCAAATCCTCCTTCATCACCAACTGCTGTACTCAAACCTCTATCGTGTAATACTTTTTTAAGATTGTGAAAAATCTCAGTTCCCATTTGCATAGCATGTGTAAAAGAAGTTGCTTTTACTGGGAAAATCATAAATTCTTGAAATGCGATTGGCGCATCAGAGTGGGAACCTCCATTGATGATATTCATCATTGGAACTGGCAATGTATTTGCAGAAACACCGCCCACATATCTATATAAAGGCAAACCTAATTCATTAGCAGCAGCTTTTGCAACAGCTAGAGAAACACCTAAAATAGCATTTGCTCCTAAATTAGCTTTATTTGGTGTACCATCTAAATCAATCATAGTTTGATCAATCAAGTTTTGTTCAAAAACTGATGTTCCAACTAGTTCTTCAGCAATTTTAGTATTTACATTTTCAACAGCTTTCAAAACTCCTCTTCCTAAGAAAGAATTTCCACCATCACGTAATTCAACAGCTTCGAATTTACCAGTAGATGCTCCAGAAGGAACAGCTGCTCTACCTAAAACTCCATTTTCTGTTACCACATCTACTTCAATAGTAGGATTTCCTCTTGAATCAAAAATTTGTCTAGCGTGAATTTTTACGATAATACTCATTATTCTTATTTTTTATATTATTAATTTGTATTTTATTCAAAATTAAGCAAAAAAAATCATTACTCTTTATTAACAAACCGTTAATATAATATTATTTATTAACGATAACGTTTTAGTCTTGAGCAGATTTAATGTTTTCAATAAATTGATCAAAAAGATAAGATGAATCATGTGGCCCTGGACTTGCTTCAGGGTGATATTGCACAGAAAAACAATTCTTATTTTTCATTCTCATTCCAGCTACAGTTCCATCATTTAAATGTAAATGTGTAATTTCTAAATCAGGATGATTATCTAACTCTTCTTTGTTTACAGCGAAACCATGATTTTGAGAAGTTATTTCACCTCTGTTCGTAATAATATTTTTTACTGGATGATTAATTCCTCTATGTCCATTGAACATTTTATAAGTGGAAACCCCGTTTGCTAAAGCTATAACTTGGTGACCTAAACAAATTCCGAACAAAGGTTTATTATTTGCAAGTATTTCTTTAGCAAGCTGTATTGCATTTTCCAGCGGATCAGGATCACCAGGTCCGTTTGATAAGAAAAAACCATCAGGATTAAAAGATGCTAAGTCTAAATATGTAGCATTATATGGAAAAACCTTAATATAACAGTCTCTCTTTGCAAGATTACGAAGTATATTCTCTTTTATACCCAAATCCAAAGCTGCTATTTTGTAAGTTGCATTTTCATCCCCATAAAAATATGGTTCTAAAGTTGAAACTTTAGAAGCCAACTCTAAACCTTTCATATCTGGGACTTCTGCCAAAAGTGTTTTTAATTCTTCAATCGGAGTATCATCAGTACAAATAACCGCATTCATAGCTCCATTATCTCTAATATAACTTACTAGCGCTCGAGTATCAACATCAGAAATGCATATTAGATTTTGTTTAGTAAAATATTCTTCTAAACTTCCTGATGAATCAGTTCTTGAATAATTAAAACTAAAATTTTTACAAACCAGTCCTGCAATCTTAATACTGTTAGACTCTACTTCTTTGTCATTGACCCCATAGTTACCAATATGAGCATTAGTAGCAACCATTATTTGACCAAAGTAAGAAGGATCAGTAAAAATTTCCTGGTATCCTGTCATTCCTGTATTAAAACAAACCTCACCAAAGGTTTTCCCAGTAATTCCAATAGACTTACCATGGAAAACAGTTCCGTCACTTAATAAAAGAATAGCGCTTTTTCGTGTTGTATATTTCATATGTAATTTAATATTATGCAAATTTAAATTTTTAAAACAGTGGACGCAATGTTTTTAATGAATAATTAATTGTATTTAAAACCACAATCAACAGACTAACAAAAAGACATTAAATTGTTTAAAAAAAAAAGCATTCAAAATGCTCTGTTTAAAACTGTACAAAGTTTATTTTCAAAAAAAAAGGATAAACTATAAATAGCTTATCCTTTATTATTATTGAATGATTATTTTCATAATTATTCGGCTGCATCAGTAGTTGGTTCAGCTTCAGCAGCTGGAGCTTCAGTAGCTTCTTCTGCTTTTTTAGCTTTTCCGCCTCGACGGCTTTTTGCTTTTTTAACTTCTTTTTTACCTCCGTTGTAAAGTTCATTGAAATCTACTAATTCGATCATTGCCATATCAGCATTATCTCCTAAACGATTTCCAACTTTAATGATACGAGTGTATCCACCTGGACGGTCACCTACTTTAGC
>NZ_DATIDY010000072.1:0-4356 GCF_035456085.1 Flavobacterium sp. | reverse complement strand
CTTCTTTGAAAAAACTCGTTTTGGGTGATAAAGCCGAGGAGATTTTGGGCTATAATTTCATTAAAAACAATTTATAAATTGACATCAAAAATAAAAACCGCAATTAAGACTAAGGTTAATTTTATTGGATTACCAATTTTGGCTTTATGTTGGGTAAGTTTTTTTTGGGGAACAACATGGTTGGCTTCCAAAGAAGCAGTTAAACACATGCCTGCATTGCAAGTTGCTGGGATAAGGCAATTTATTGCAGGTTTTCTTTATTTGTGCTATTTTGTGAGCAAAAGAACACCCTGGCCCAAAGGAAAACAATGGAAAAGTATTCTGATTCTTAGTTTACTCAATTTTGTATTGAGTAATGGACTCAGTACCTGGGGCGTCAAATACATCAGTAGCGGACTGGGAGCTATAATTGGAGCGATGGTTCCTTTGTGGATTGTATTTATCAGTCTTTTTAAAGGGGAAAGAATCAGTCGGCTGGCCATTTTTGGGATTTTGATTTGTTTTGGGGGCATTTGTTTTATATTTTACGAACACTTGCTGGATTTCCTGCAACCAGATTTTCAATTTGGTATATTGCTCTCAATAGTAGCAACAATTACGTGGGCCTTTGGTACTTTATACACCAAGAAAAAAGCCGCGAGTTTTAATCCTTATTTTAGTTTGGGATTGCAAATGTTCATTTCCAGCATTTTTGTTTTTGCCTTCGTCGTGACTACGGGCATTGGTATTCCAATTTCCGAAATTCCTGTTAGTTCCTGGTGGCCAATTATTTATTTGGTTCTTATTGGTTCGATTTTAACTTTCATTGCATTTATTTATGCTTTGCAAAAACTACCTACCGAATTGAGTAGCTTGTATGCTTATCTAAACCCAATAGTTGCGGTGATTTTGGGTTTCTTTATTTTTGGTGAACCTTTAACAATTGCCATCATTTTTGGTGGAAGCATTACTTTAATCGGGCTGTATCTAATCAATTATGCGATGCGAAAAAAGGTTAATTAAGATTTAAGATTAGGGTTTAAGTAACAAATGGAGTAGGTTTTGGGTTATAGTTTCATTAAAACCAATTGTCATAAATTTTATCAAAATGCTACAAAGCGATTTCTTACTATTGCTTTATTCCAGATTCAGCAATAGAACAGATTGTTTTTTTTAACCACATAGACATAGATTTTTTTTTAGTTTTAAAAAAAGGACACTTCGTTTTAAATAGATTACATAGGCTATGTGACCCGAGAATGAAGGTCGAACAGACGAAGTAAAAAAACTGGTTTTTCTATTCTATCTTTTAACATTCTGTATAAATCTAGTCCCTATGTGGTTAAAATTTAGGGCAATTTCTCAAAATAATTCTAATGGGGAATCTGGTTTATTACTTTTTCAACTCATATTCATAATGTGGTATGCCAGTTTCATTATCAGGGAAATTCATTTCTCTGGTTTTTGAAGCGCCGAGTTTTAAAACTGCTTTTTGCGAACGAATATTTTCTGACCCAACATGAAAAAACACCGAAGTAACGTTCTGAAAAGCATAATCAAGCAATAATTTTTTTACTGATTGATTATAAGCTCCACCCCAAAATTTTCTTCCAATAAAAGTAAAGCCAATGGCAACGCTTGATTCTTCTGGATTATAATCATAGTATCGAGTCGTTCCCATGATTTCATTATTTTTTTTATCCAAAATTAAAAAAGCTGTTTTAGCATCAATTGCTGCATCAAAAAAGGGTTTAAAAACTTCTATTTTATACCTGTCTTTCTTAGGATGTTGTTCCCAAATTAACGGGTCTGATGCTACTTTATAAAGCACTTCAAAATGATTTTCCTCGAGCGGAATTAATTTTACAATATCATTTTCAAGTAATTCAGGTTGTAAATTCAAAATGGATAGGCTCATTATATTTGGTTTAAATTGGCATCTAAGATATTGGTTTTCTACAAAATAGCTTATATTTTCTTAATCTGAACACAGGAAACATTATCCAATTTTACTTCATTTCCAGTATTTTCAAGTAATCCTGTTTTTAGATTTCTTTTGAAAACAACCACATTTCCGGTTAAAACATTCGAAGCTATTAAAAATTTTCCAGATTCATCAATCGCAAAAATTCTGGGATGATTTCCTAAAGTGGATTGATAACCAATATTTTTCAAAAACCCTTTTTTATCAATTGAAAAAATCGCGATGTTGTTTTCTTTTCCTCTATTTGAAGCATATAGAAATTTACCGTCGGGTGAAATGTGAATATCGGAACTTTCAAAACCTGCTGTAATAGTTTCGGGATGGGTTTTTATTCGTTGAATTTTGTTCAAAGTTCCGTTATTATATTGATAAACACTTATTTCGCCAGCCATTTCCTCAATACAATAACCAAATTTTTGGTTTGGATGAAAAGTCAAATGTCGTGGTCCACTTTCTAAATCGGTTTTGATAAATGGAATTTTCGTTTCAACTAAAGGCTGCTTTTTAGTTTCATCAAATTGATAACAACGGATTTTATCAGCTCCCAAATCAGGTAAAAACAAATAATCAAATTGCGGTGAAAAGATAGCTGAATGAACATGCGAACGAGTTTGTCTTTCTTTATTGACGCTTCCGTCCATGTATTGGAAATTTTGTGCAATCGAATCGATTTTTCCATTTTCTAATATCGGATGAACCGAAACACTTCCTTCTGTATAATTGGCATTCACCAACCATTTTCCACTTTTATGAACCGAAACATAGACTGGATTTTCGCCACCACTTGATTGTTTATTCAAAAAACCCAGTGATTTATTTTGCGGATTAAATTCGAAGCTACTGACGCTTCCGGCCTTTGGAGTTTTGGTATCTGTGCAAGCGTAAACATATTTCCCATTTGGCGAAACAGTCAAAAAAGATGGATTGATTATGTCTTTAGCACCCGTTACTTTGGTCAATTTTCCAGTTAAAGTATCTAATTGATAAACTATAATGGACTCAGCATTTTTGTCTCTACAATAAGATCCTAAAAAAACATAAGTGTTTTGCGAAAAAATCTGGAAAGATACCAGAAAGATAATTAGTACAAGGTAGTTTTTTGTTTTCAAGTTGCTATTTTGATTGATGTTATGCTTCTTTTTTAATGCTGATATAATAAATCATACGCGTTGTGTGAAATTATTTTTTAACACATAGAAACATAGAATTTATAGTTTTTTTAAAAGAACTAGATAACTGTTTCACTTCTCACATAGCAATCTATGTGACCCGAGACCGAAGGGCGAACTGACGAAGTAAAAACAGTGCTATTTCTATTCATTCTTTACATATTAACTATAAAACCTATGTTTCTATGTAGTTCATTTTTTATTTAAACAGAATTTCACCCAACGGGTTAAATCATTTAATATTCTAAAATAGTGATTTCAGTACCTTCCAAATCACTGGTAATGTACAACTGGCACGAAAGCCTTATTGCGTCTTCATTATATCCCATTTTAGATAATGTTGTCGGCTCATTGCGTTCTTTGATTGCAGAATTGCCTTTTATTCCAATTGCTTTTACTACACAAGTAGCACAACGACCAACACCTCCACATTCGCCAAAACTATCCAAGCTCAATTGTTCTTTCAAAAGAAACATCAAATTAGGGTAACTGCCGTGCATCACTTTAATCGGATAATGTTTTTCATTTTCAATGACGGTAAATTGAATTAATGGAAGTTCTTTTGTCAAAATTAAAACTTTGAATGGTTTATAAACAAAAACGTACTGCGATTGCAGTACGTTTTATTAGTTATTCGGTTGAATTAACAAAACTCGTTGAAAGCATCTTGTAAATTCTCTGCGATAGTTTCGGCAGGACGTCCTTCGATATGGTGACGCTCTAACATATGAACCAATTCTCCGTTTTTGAACAAAGCCATACTTGGCGATGATGGAGGAAAAGGGAACATATGTTGTCTTGCTGCATCAACAGCTTCTTTGTCAACACCAGCAAAGACAGTGATTAATTGATCCGGCTGTTTAGCACCTTTCAAACTCATTGCTGCTCCTGGACGTGCATTTCTAGCAGCACAACCACAAACAGAATTCACTACTACGAATGTTGTGCCTTCAGCTTTTATAGCATTATCTACAGCTTCAGCACTATGTAAATCTTGAAAACCTACAGCTGTTAATTCAGCCTGCATTGGTTTTACCATTTCTTCTGGATACATATTCTATTTTTTTATGTTTAACTTTTTTTGAAGTACAAAGTTACAAAGTTTAGTTACAACAATTTAATTTGAATTATAAAGTTTTGTTATTGTTTGATTGCTAAATCCTTACAGTTATGTCTGTTGTTTTATATTTTAAATCGAAACGAATATCCTAGAGCTACAAAATA
>NZ_DATIDY010000071.1:0-4451 GCF_035456085.1 Flavobacterium sp. | reverse complement strand
AAACCTACTAAACTTATGAGAAAATTTAAAACTTCGAGCTTTTTAAAGCAGATTATGATTATGCTGTTTGCTTTTACATTATCAAACTGCAGTGTTGGAATAGGAACAAGCCATAGCGCTCCTAAAACAAAGAAAGTTCCTCCTGGACAAGCTAAAAAAATGACTGGTCAAAAAAGTGCCAGGAACTATGCCCCAGGTCATAATAAATAATAACAAAATAGGCTGAACTTTATTTAGTTCAGCCTATTTTTATTATTGAAAAAAGCAATTTAATTTTTATGAAATGCTTTTTTATTAAAGACTATCAAAATTCCGACTCCTGTTGAGATAGCTACGTCAGCAACATTGAAAATGGCATTGAAAAACGTAAAATCACGACCTCCAATAAATGGAACCCATTCCGGCATTGGATAATTTTTTATGAAAGGGAAGTAAAACATGTCTACCACCTGCCCATTTAACCAAGTCCCATACGGTTTGTCAGTAAATATAGTTGCTAGCTGTTGGTGGCTATCATCAAATATTACTCCGTAAAATACAGAATCAATTATATTTCCTAATGCTCCTGCAAATATTAGGGCAATTGCAACAATTAGATAATTGGAACTCTTTTTTCTTTCTACAGAATCCCACAGCCAATAACCAATACCAGTTACAGCAAAAAGACGAAAAACAGTCAAGATTAATTTTCCATATGCACCAGGAATTTTAGTACCCCAAGCCATTCCTTCATTTTCAATAAAATGAATTTGAAACCAATTGAATACATGAACTTCTTCTCCTAAAATAAAATTTGTCTTTACATATATTTTAGACACCTGATCTACTAATAATATAAGAACAATAAGAAAATATGCTTTGAGTAATGACATCTATAAAATTTTTAGCGGCGTAAAAGTAATAAATTAAGAAAAAAAAACGCTCCAAAAGGAGCGTTAATTATTGTCTCGATAAGACTTTATCTTTGTAAATTTTTTGCCTCTATACTCATAGTAGCATGAGGAACAATTTTTAGTCTTTCTTTTCCAATTAATTTTCCAGTTATTCTACAAACGCCATACGTTTTGTTTTCTACACGGAACAATGCACTCTTCAAATCTCGTATAAACTTTTCCTGACGAATTGCAAGTTGAGAATTAGCTTCTTTAGACATAATTTCACTGCCTTCTTCAAATGCTTTAAACGTGGGAGAAGTATCATCCGTGCCGTTGTTAAGGTCATTCATGTAGGCGCTTTTTATCAGATCTAAATCGGCTTGAGCCTTTTCGATTTTATTCTGAATGATTTCCTTGAACTCTGCTAAATCAGCATCAGAGTACCTTGCGACTTCATCTACCATAATACTACGTTTTTGTAATTAATATTCTTGTTGTTATTCCATCAAAATCAATTTCCGTGCCGTTTTCTATAAATTCTTCAAAAACAAGTGATTCTGTCAAAGTTTCTGATTTTATATAGTCTTTATTGGCATTTACTGCTTCTTCCAAAGTATCATTTTTTTGCAAATGAACTTTAATCTTATCTGTCACCTCAAATCCAGTATCTTTACGGATATTCTGAATTCTATTCACCAATTCTCTTGCAATACCTTCTTGTCTTAATTCTGGTGTAATAGTAATATCCAAAGCAACTGTGATTCCATTTGAATTGGCAACCAGCCAACCCTCAATATCTTGTGACGATATTTCTACATCTTCTAGTGATAAAATTACACTATTTCCCGCAATTACAACAGTTAAGGTGCCCTCTTTGTCAAATTGTGAGATTTGTTCCGCAGTCAAAGCCTGTATTTCCTTGGAAATCAACCCCATGTCTTTTCCGAAACGAGGTCCTAAAGCTTTGAAATTTGGCTTAATTTGTTTAATCAAAATACCTGAAGCATCGTCCAAAAGTACTATTTCTTTTACGTTTACTTCTGCTTTTATAAGGTCAGAAACTGCCTCTATTTCATGCCTTTGATTCTCGTCAAGTACTGGAATCATTACCTTTTGCAGAGGTTGACGTACCTTAATCATTTCCTTCTTTCTCAGTGATAAAACAAGTGAAGAAATCGTCTGTGCTTTCTGCATTTTGGACTCTAACATTTTATTAACATACTTTTCAACTAAAATAGGAAATTGTGCTAAGTGTACAGACTCGAATTTTTCAGTTTCAGTAGCTTTTGTTAAGTCTCTATAAAGCGCATCCATAAAGAATGGCGCGATAGGAGCACTTAATTTAGCTATAGTTAATAAGCAGGTATAAAGCGTTTGATAAGCTGCAATTTTATCATGAGCATATTCTCCTTTCCAGAAACGACGGCGGCATAAACGAACGTACCAGTTGCTTAAATTTTCCTGAACAAACTCAGATATAGCTCGAGCCGCTTTTGTTGGTTCATAATCGGCATAGGCTTCATCGACCACTTTTATCAAAGTATTTAACTCAGATATGATCCATTGGTCAATTTCTGGTCTTTCATTAACGGGAATTTCAGCTTCTTCGTATTTAAAACCATCAATATTAGCATATAAACTAAAGAATGAATAAGTGTTGTATAAAGTTCCAAAAAACTTACGACGTACTTCGGCAATTCCTTCAATATCAAATTTTAAGTTATCCCACGGATTTGCATTTGAAATCATGTACCAACGCGTAGCATCTGGTCCATATTCATTTAGAGTTTCAAAAGGATCAACTGCATTACCTAAACGTTTAGACATTTTTTGTCCGTTTTTGTCTAGGACTAATCCGTTTGAAACTACATTTTTATAGGCAATTTTATCAAAAACTAAAGTTCCGATTGCATGTAAGGTATAAAACCAACCACGAGTTTGATCAACACCTTCAGCGATGAAATTCGCAGGAAAATCTTGGTTTCCGTCAATTCTTTCTTTGTTTTCAAAAGGGTAATGCCATTGTGCATAAGGCATCGCACCTGAATCGAACCAAACGTCAATCAAATCGCTTTCACGCTTCATTGGTTTTCCAGAAGCCGAAACTAATGTAATTTCATCAACTACATTTTTATGCAAATCGATTAAATCATAGTTGGACTCTGACATGTTTCCAATTTCAAATCCTTTGAACGGATTTTCTTTTTGGAAACCTGCTGCAATTGATTTTTCGATTTCGTTGTATAATTCTTCAACAGAACCAATTAACATTTCTTCTGTTCCTTCTTCGTTTCTCCAAATTGGCAATGGAATTCCCCAATAACGAGAACGTGACAAGTTCCAGTCGTTAGCATTTTTCAGCCAATTTCCGAAACGTCCTTCGCCAGTTGATTTTGGTTTCCAATTGATCGTTTCGTTCAAATCGAACATTCTGTCTCTAACCTCAGTTATTTTGATAAACCATGAATCTAATGGATAGTACAAAATTGGTTTGTCAGTTCTCCAACAATGTGGGTAACTGTGTACGTATTTTTCAACCTTAAAGGCTTTGTTTTCTTCTTTTAAACGAATAGCCAATTCAACATCAACAGAACGTTCTGGTGCTTCGCCATCATTGTAATATTCATTTTTAACATATTTACCAGCAAACTCACCCATGTGAGAAGTGAATTTTCCTTGTAAATCTACCAAAGGAACTGGTGTTCCATTTTCATCCAAAACCAGCATTGGCGGTACTTCAGGAGTAACCTCTTTTGCAACTTTAGCATCATCAGCACCAAAAGTCGGAGCCGTATGCACAATTCCTGTTCCATCTTCTGTAGTAACGAAATCACCCGAAATTACTCTAAAAGCATTTTCTGGATTTTGATAAGGTAATGTAAAAGGCAATAACTGTTCGTAACGAATTCCAACCAAGTCAGCACCTTTAGCTTCTGCAACAATTTGATAAGGTATTTTTTTATCCCCTTCTTTGAAATTTTCAAAATCAGCTGGTTCAGTGCTTGCAAAGAATCCTTTCCCGAATTGTTTTCCAACTAAATTTTTAGCCAAAATAACTTTTACAGGTCGGAAAGTATATTGATTGAAAGTCTCAACCAAAACATAATCGATTTTTGGTCCAACTGTCAAAGCTGTATTTGAAGGTAAAGTCCAAGGAGTAGTAGTCCAGGCTAAAATATGAATATCTCCAAATCCTTGTAAAAAGCTAGGTAAAGTTTCATTTATTGCTTTAAACTGAGCTACAATCGTTGTATCCGTAACATCACGGTAAGAGCCTGGTTGGTTTACTTCGTGTGAAGACAATCCTGTTCCTGCCTTTGGAGAATACGGCTGAATAGTATAGCCTTTGTACATCAAATCCTTGTTGTAGATTTGTTTCAAAAGCCACCAAACCGACTCCATATATTTGGATTTGTAAGTAATATATGGATCTTCCATATCTACCCAATACCCCATTTTTTCGGTCAAATCATTCCATACATCAGTATAACGCATTACGGTTTTTTTGCACGCTTCGTTATATTCTTCAACTGTAATTGATTTTCCGATATCTTCTTTGGTAATTCCAAGTGCTGC
>NZ_DATIDY010000070.1:0-10940 GCF_035456085.1 Flavobacterium sp. | reverse complement strand
CCTTTTATTTGCAAATGTTCATATGAAATTGGATCTCTAGGAATACGAACGGGTGATGAAGTCCTTGATTCTGGTGCGTGTAAAATGGCTTCATTGGTTAAATATCCTTTCATCGATTTACCAAATTCTTTAAATCCTTCTCTCAATATTTGAGATAAAAAACCTGGAAAAACCTGTCCCATTTCTACCGAAGTTGTTCCAGGAACATAAGAAGTTTTAGGGATTTCTGAGGAAACTTTATTCTGAGTAAAATCGATCATTCGTTGTGCTGGGACTTTTTGAGTTTGTCCTGCTAAATGCCAAGCTTTTTGTTCGATGCTTTTTTGAAATTCCATTCCGGCTAAAGCGCCAAATTTAGCATAAGGCTTAAAATCTTCTAACTTTAATTCAATTACAATTCCTGAATTTGCCGTAACCTGATCCCTTTTTGATGGAGACCAACCATTTGTAACCACTTCGCCCGGACTAGTAGCGCAAGGTGCAATTACCCCTCCTGGACACATACAAAACGAATACATTCCTCGACCGTTTATCTGCTTCACAATTGAATAAGGTGCTGGTGGCAAATGCTCTCCACGATAATCACAACTATACTGAATGCTATCAATCAAAGACTGAGGATGTTCGGCTCTTACGCCCAAGGCAAAAGGTTTGGCTTCGATGAAAATTTTCTTTTTATCAAGCAATTCAAATATATCTCGGGCAGAGTGTCCTGTTGCCAAAATTATTTTATTTGCCGAGATTGTATCACCATTTTGAGTTACAATTCCCTGCACTTCGTTATTTTTTATAACAATATCAGTCACTCGGGTTTGGAACAAAACTTGCCCGCCACATTCAATAATTTTTTCTCGAATATCCTGAATGATTTGAGGCAATTTATTGGTTCCAATGTGTGGGTGCGCATCTACAAGTATGTCTCTGGTTGCACCAAAAGCAACAAGCAATTCTAAAATCCGGTTAACATCACCTCGTTTTTTTGAGCGAGTATATAATTTTCCATCTGAATACGTTCCTGCTCCGCCTTCACCAAAGCAGTAATTTGAATCTTCATTAACAATATGATCTCTGTTTATTGCTTTCAAATCACGACGGCGACCGCGAACATCTTTTCCACGTTCTATAACGATTGGTTTTAAACCTAATTCAATTAATTGCAAAGCTGCAAAAAGACCCGCTGGTCCTGCTCCAACTACAATAACTTCTTGTGCAGAGGATACATTTTTATAATCAGGAAGTTCTATTTTTTGCTCATGAAAAAGAAGTTCCCCTTTTAAATAGATCACAACTTTCAAATTGATTTTGATTGCTTTTTGACGGGCGTCAATAGATCGTTTTAGAATAGCAACGTGTTGAATTTCATTTGAAGAAACCTTAATTTGTTTCGACAAATAATCTTTTAGCAACGATTCGTTTGAAGCTGTTTCGGGCGTAACTTGTAGTAGAAGTTCTTGTGGCATTGTATTTTGTTTTAGCTCTCTTTTTATGAAAGAATATGCAAAAATAGTCTTTTGAACTGAAATTAGTAATTTAATCTAAAAATCCATTTTTATAATAGACTTTGTACCTTTGTTTCTTTGAATCCTTACATTAAAAAAATGTCTAGAAAAATAAAACTTATTTGGGATTTTCGTGGTCCAGCATCAGCAAAAACCGCCGAACATCACGAAATACATTTAAAAGAATACATCAATATAGAAAAATTACCAATCAATATTACTGGTTTTCAACTATTTGACGAAATGTATGCAATTGCTTTCATGGTTGTAGCTGAAGAAAATATGATTCAAGTGAGAGATGCTTTGAAACCTCATCGTGGGGAAGTATTTATATAGTATTTAGGGTTCAGGTAACAGACTCCAGATTGCAGACTGAAGAAAAGAAAGCAGAACTTTGTATGCAGATTTCAGTTAAGAGTGTTGAATTCTCAATATTCAGATTAAGAATGCTAACATCTATATCAAAACTGTTGACTTCTACTTTCTGAAACCTGCAACTGAATACTGCTATCTGAATACTGCTATCTGAATACTGGCAACTTAACACTACTATCTCAAATCTACCCCAACCAACCATCACGATCCAAACTACGGTATTGAATAGCTTCTGCGATATGTCCAGAACCAACTTGAGGTGCCTCATCCAAATCAGCTATTGTTCGTGCTACTTTTAGAATTCTATCATAAGCTCGAGCTGAAAGATTTAATCTTTCCATAGCAGTTTTTAGTAGTTCTTTGGAGTTATCATCTAAAGCGCAATATTCACGAATGTGTTTGGTATTCATTTGCGCATTATAATGGATATGCTCCATTTCTTCAAAACGTTTGGATTGTATTTCGCGTGCAGATGTTACTCTTTTTCGAATATCGACGCTACTTTCGGCTTTCCGATCATCCGATAATTTTTCAAAAGGAACAGGTGTTACTTCAATATGGATATCAATTCTGTCTAATAGTGGACCTGAAATTTTACTTAAATAGCGTTGCATTTCATATGGCGAAGAAGTTTGAGGCGCATCCGGATCATTAAAAAAACCTCCAGGACTTGGATTCATGCTCGCTACTAACATAAAAGACGAGGGATAAGTTACAGTAAATTTGGCTCTGGAAATAGTAACTTCTCTGTCTTCTAAAGGCTGGCGCATTACTTCTAAAACATCGCGTTTAAATTCCGGCAATTCATCAAGGAATAACACACCATTATGCGCCATTGAAATTTCCCCGGGTTGTGGATAACTGCCGCCGCCAACAAGCGCCACATTTGAAATCGTATGATGCGGACTACGAAAAGGTCGCTGGTTCATCAATCCGACTTCTTTTAATTTTCCTGCGACACTGTGGATTTTGGTGGTTTCTAGTGCTTCTCTTAAGGTCATTGGTGGTAAAATACTTGGCAATCTTTTTGCTAACATTGTTTTTCCGGCGCCAGGTGGACCAATGAGAATTATATTATGACCACCAGCTGCAGCAATTTCCATACAACGCTTGATGCTTTCTTGTCCTTTCACATCGCTGAAATCGAATTCTGGAAAATCTAATGTTTTATAAAATTCGGCTCTGGTATCGATTGTTGTAGGTTGTAAATTGCCTTTTCCTTCGAGAAAATCAATCACTTCCTGCACATTTGACACGCCATAGACATCTAATCCAGCTACGATAGCAGCTTCTTTTACATTCTGAATTGGTAAAAAGAATCCTTTAAAACCTTCTTCTTTTGCTTTTATAGCGATTGGCAAAGCTCCCTGAATGGGTTGTAAACTTCCATCAAGAGATAATTCGCCCATGATTACATATTGCTCGTAAATATCTGTTTTTATTTGTGCGGAAGCAACAAGAATGCCTATCGCCAAAGGTAAATCATAGGCTGAACCTTCTTTACGCAAATCGGCTGGCGCCATGTTGATAATGATTTTTTTGCCTGGCATTTCGTAGCCATTATTTTTTAAGGCAGCTGCAATCCGATAACTACTTTCCTTGATTGCATTATCTGGTAATCCGACTAAATGGTAGCCGATTCCTTTGTCCATGTTGACTTCAATTGTGATTGTCGTTGCTTCGACTCCAAATACGGCACTTCCGTAAACTTTGATTAACATATAAAATAGTTTTTTTTAAATGTAAATACTATTTTACTTTTGACCAAAAATATTTAATTAATTTCTTACTAATTAAAGTGTTTAGTGTTTATTGAAGTTATTTTTTATGAAGAACTACTCAATATTAGAATTTGAAATTCCTACAAGGTTTGAAAAAAAAAACTTGCAGGGTAATAATGATTTAACTAATTCTGCAAATGAGTTTAAGAATATTGCAAGCCAATTTGCGTTTTAACGTCCTCGATTATTTTGGCGAGTTCTAAGCTGTTTTGATGTGACCAAAGATCGCTTTCTTTTTTATTAGCCCGCAGGCAAGCATGACATTCTTCGATTTCGTAAGTGTAGCCTTTACCTAAAGTTGGCTTATCGAATTTTGTTTTTTGATCGCCTTGAGTTAAGCTGTACGATTCGGTCATGAACCAAAGTGGATCGAGATTGATTCGCCCTTTGGTACCGCTGATTGTTGCGTCAACATTGCAAGTGTATAAAAAGCTGGAATGAAGTACAGCTTGCGCATTTTCGTATTGCAAAATAATAGAGGTTTGAGCATCGGCCCCTGTGGAATAAAATTGAGATTTAGCTAAAATCTCTTTAGGAATACCCAATATTAAGTAAGCCAAGAACAATGGGTAAACACCAATATCCATCAGTGCTCCGCCACCTAATTTCATATCGGTCATTCTGGTATTGTCTGGATTTTCAAATTTTATGGAAAAATCGGCATTGACGTATTTTACTTCACCGATTGCTCCGTTTCGAATATGTTCTAAAGTTTCTTGCATCGATGGATTGAAGCGTGTCCAAAAGGCTTCCATGAAAAATTTGTTTTGCTTTTTGGCTGTAGCAACCATTTGTTCAACGTCTTTGTAATGCAAGGCTAATGGCTTTTCGCATAAGACATTTTTATTATTTTCTAAAGCTTTAATGGTTAGTTCAGCGTGAGAATCATGCGGTGTAGCTATATAAAGGATATCGACTTCTGTATCCTGAAACAATTCGTCATACGAACCGTAGGCTTTTGGACATTTGAATTCGTTGGCAAAATCTTGAGCTTTGTCAATATTTCTGGAAGCCACTGCATAAATTTCTGCCGATTCAATTAACTGCAATTCGCTTGCAAATTGTTGGGCAATATTTCCGAGACCTACAATTCCCCATTTTATTTTTTTATTGTTTTCCATTGGTTGGTTCTGAGTTTTTTTAATATCAATAGTTTTTTGGTATTTTCAAATGTAGCAAATATTTTTTTTAACTGTGGTTTATAGCTATTCAAAGCTGTTTTGAATAGCACACAGATTTAGTAAATTTTAGCAGAAAGGTTCAATGCTTTAAAGTCAAATTGGAAACAAAAAATACTATTGGAACGTGAAGCTGTTTCGTGTAAGGGATAGAAGCAAGTTACCATGTAACGCGGATAGCCCGACCGCATCCTGATAAAAGGGCGTGTATCCGCAAAGTGAAATAGCCCTTTTGTCAGGATGTGGTTACACCCAAATGAATTTTAGTAAATTATGGTTTTAAAACGAGTTAATTCTTTAAATTTGAGTTTCAATTAAAAGTGAATATCATGGGACTATTTAATGCCATTTTGGGCAACGCATCAGAAGTAAATACAGAAAACCTATCGAAAGAATTTGAACCTTTATTGATTGAGGGCGAAAGAATCGAAAAAGGATATAAAGTAATTAAAGACATGTTTGTTTTTACTAACAAAAGACTGATTTTGGTCGAAAAACAATTGGTGGGAACTAAAGTTGATTATCTTTCAATTCCATATTCGTCTATTAAAAAGTTTTCGAAAGAAAGCGCCGGAATCATGGATCTGGATGCCGAATTGAAGATTTGGTTAAATCATGAAGATGCTCCAATTTCTAAACAATTTGGAAAAGGTGGAAATAATATCAATGAGGTTTACCAGATTTTGAGTAAGCATATTTTGAAATAGTTTTTTTTTAGTCCTTAGTCCTTAATCCCTAGTCGTTAGGGAGAGAACTAAAGACAAAAAAACTAAGCACTAAGGACTAACCAACTAGAATTTTATGAAAATAATAATCCGCACTTTTAAACTCCAATTAAAACACACTTTTACGATTTCAAGAGAATCGCACAATGTACAACCTACCTTAATTGTAGAGTTGCAAAGTGATGGCTTTTCGGGTTTTGGAGAAGCAACTTCAAATCCTTATTATAATATTACGGTGGATAGTATGAGAGCCAATTTGGAAGCCATTATTCCATTTATTGAAGCGCATGATAATGAAAATCCTGAGGAATTTTGGGATAGTGCTTCGGCTTTATTGAAGAATGATATGTTTGCTTTATGTGCTTTGGATATGGCGTATAATGATTTGTATGCAAAGAAAAAAGGTAAGAAATTATATGAACTTTGGGGAAATTCTCCTTTGCACAATCCCAAAACTGATTACACTATTGGAATTGATACAATTGATAAAATGGTCATGAAACTGAAGGAAATGCCATGGCCTATTTATAAAATTAAATTGGGAACCAAAGATGATATTGCAATTGTTACCGAATTGCGTAAACATACCGATGCCCGTTTTCGGATTGATGCTAATTGTGGCTGGACTGTTTCAGAAACCATCAATAATGCTGTGGCTCTAAAAAAACTTGGCGTTGAATTCTTAGAACAACCAATAAAAGCAGATCAATGGGCTGCGCACAAAGAGGTTTTCAAACACTCGGTTTTGCCAATTATTGCAGATGAAAGTTGTATTGTTGAGGAAGATGTTGCCAAATGTCACAATCATTTTCACGGAGTAAATGTAAAACTTGTAAAATGCGGCGGCCTCACTCCTGCCCGACGAATGATTGCCGAAGCCAAACATTATGGCATGAAAACTATGGTGGGTTGTATGACAGAATCTACCGTTGGAATTTCGGCAATTGCACATTTGTTGCCAGAATTGGATTATGTGGATATGGATGGCGCTCTATTATTATCCGAAGATATTGCAACTGGTGTTACGATTACAGATGGAGTTATTCACTATGCTGATTCCAACGGAATTGGAGCTACTTTAAAAAACTAAATTCATGCAGGTAAACCAAGTTCCTAATAGAGTTTTTTACAAAGATGGAAAACAGTTTTTGTACTTTGGCGGAACTAATTATTTGGGTGTTACTACGCTGCCTGAATTTCAAAAAATCCTGCTTTCGAGCTTTCAAAAATGGGGAACAAGTTATGGAAGTTCACGCTCTGCCAATATTCAGTTAGAAATTTACAAAACTGCCGAAGATTTATTAGCCCAACAAATTGGCACTGAATCAGTAGTTACAGTTTCGTCTGGAATGCTGGCGGGAAAACTAGCTTTGGAACAGCTACAGCATACAACCGATTTACTTTTTCATTTCCCAAATACACATCCGGCTTTGATGCATCCTTTTTCTCTTCCGCTCATTCAAGAGGGAAAATTAAATCCTTATCTGATGGATGATTCAGTTTCAAAAATCGGAATTGTTGCCGATGCTATTCCATCTCTGGGTGTCACTCCTGCAGACTTAAGTATTTTGGAAACAATTCCAAATTCAAAAAATATTACTTTATTACTTGACGAATCCCATAGTTTTGGAGTTCTTGGCAACGATGGCCAAGGGATTTTAAACCAGTACTCATTTCCAAATATTCAACACAAAATAAGCATTGCTTCACTTGGAAAAGCCACAGGTCTTTCTGGTGGTTTTATTGCGGGAGATATTGATTTTATTGATAATATCAAGAAACAACAAAATTTTATCGGAGCTTCCGGAATGAATCCTGCTTTCTTGGAAACTTATGTAAATGCTCAAAATATTTATCATTTGCAAAGACAACAATTAAAAGAAAATTTGACTTATGTTGCTCAAAATTTACTACCAAACAAAGAATTAACTTTTGACAAAAACTACCCCGTCATTTATTTCGATCAGCAAGAATTACTTCAATTGCTTTTGGAAAATGATATTATTCCAACCTCTTTTCCATATCCTACAGCTTCCGGGAAATTGAGCCGAATCGTCATTAGCGCTCATCATCTAAAATCAGATTTAGATAGAATGATTCAACAAGTAAATATTTTTACACAACTCACATCAGATTTGGAAGGCGACGATATCCGATTTGTCCTATAGTAAAATGTATCATAAGAATTATTTGGGCAAGACCCCATTTAGGAAAAGGGGCTTAATCTTGCAGGTGCGTATTCGCCCCTTTCCCTAAATGCGGTCGGGCTATCCGCACTACTTCGGTAGTTTGCTTCTATCCCTCTTGCGGCTTTTAAGTTTCATTTGAAATAGTACTTAATACTATTAGCTATTTTTTTTTATGAATTCTCTTATCTAGCAGAATATCAAAACAATATTATTTCCTATTCTCATTTCTTAGATAAAACAAACAACATTTTTAATATTCTTAAGTGAAAAACTACAATTTAGAAAAATCAATTATTATTATAAGAATAAAAAAAGCTACACAAATTCAATTATTAATATTTTTAAATGATTTTTTGCAACCTACACCCTAAAAATACGGGGTCAAAAATACAAAAACAACAAAAATCAAATACTAACCCCTATTTTAACACCACTATTTGAATCATTTGCTATTTTTGCATAAAAAAAATAAAATCCAGTACAAATGCGAAAAATAGTTTTAAGCGTGATTCTTGTCACAATTTTGACATTATCTTATTTCTCTAATTATTTCCTAACAAGCCACAAAACAAATCTTTCTGAAATTTCAAAATTCGATACTGGTGATATAGCATGGATGATAGTAGCATCAGCTTTGGTGTTATTAATGACGCCTGGACTAGGCTTTTTCTATGGGGGCATGGTCGGCAAAAAAAACGTAATCAGCACCATGCTTCAAAGCTTCATGGCTATGATTATCGTTACTGTTTTATGGGTAATTATCGCTTTTGGATTATCTTTCGGACCTTCTATTGGAGGCATTATCGGAAATCCACTTCCGTATATTTTTTTCCAAGGAGTCGGTATTGGCACTTCATGGAAACTGGCTCCTAGTATTCCTTTTTTATTGTTTGCCTTATTCCAAGCCAAATTTGCAATTATAACGCCCGCAATTGTAACAGGAGCTTTTGCAGAACGTATTCGCTTTTGGGCGTATCTGTTATTCATGGTATTATTTATACTTTTTGTTTATGCACCATTATGCCACATGACTTGGCATCCAGACGGGTTATTATATAATTTTGGCGTATTGGATTTCGCCGGTGGAACCGTAGTACACATGAGCGCTGGATGGGCAGCGTTAGCAGGTGCCATTTTTCTGGGAAAACGCAAATCACCAAAACCTAGCCCAGCGCGTATAACTTATGTATTATTAGGGACTGGCTTGTTATGGTTTGGATGGTTTGGCTTTAATGCAGGTTCAGCACTTGGAGCCAATGGTCTAGCCACACAAGCCATGGGAACAACAACAGTTGCAGCTGCAGTCGCTTCTATGACTTGGGTTTTTATTGATAAAATTATGGGACACAAACTTTCGGCAATGGGTGCTTGTATTGGTGCAATTGTTGGATTAGTAACGATAACTCCTGCAGCCGGATTTGTAAGCATGCCTCACGCAATAACTATGGGAATAATCGGAAGTGTGATCAGCAATATTACCGTTAGCAAATTTCATAAATTCAAAATTGATGATGCTTTAGACGTATTTGCCTGTCACGGAGTTGGGGGAATGGTCGGAATGGTTTTAACTGGAGTGTTTGCCAACAAAGACATTAACCCAGCTGTTATTGATCAAGGCCTTGCTTTTGGAGAAACAAAATTATTCACACACCAAATGATTGCTCTGGTTGGAGTTTCCATATTTGCTTTTGCAATGTCGTATTTTCTATTTTACGTTGTAAACAAAATAACCCCTTTACGTGTATCTGAAGAAAAAGAAGCCTTAGGGCTTGACATCTCTCAACACGGAGAGTATTTATAAAATTTTTTCATTTTAAATTATGAAACACTCTAGATCAATTTTAGAGTGTTTTTTTTATGCCCGTCTTTAAAAAGAACACACAATCGTCTCAAAAAGAATTACTTGCACATAAAAATCTTTTATAAATTCAAAAAATATTGTTAAATATTTTTAAATTTAACAAGTAATCAATAAGAGACACTTATTAGCAATTCATTTTATCTCATATTAACGACTTAAAAAAACAATTAAATATTACCATATGTTTATATTTTTATTCAAACATATAAAGTATTAACCAATAAAATCATAAAATACTTAGCAAATTGTCGGTATTTTTACAATTAAAATAAAAATTCAAAACTTTAACATAGAAAAATCTTAAAATTCAGTTAACACATTCTTTATTTTTGAGCTAAAAAATAAATACCCCTCAAAATACAGTAGTAGTAAATACAAAATTGATAAAAATAACAGACATACCCCTATTTTTTTGGTGGGTATAAAATGATTTAATACTTTTATATAAATTAAAAATCAAAAAACTATGCGAAAAATTATCTTAAGTATTACACTAATCACAATCTTGGTACTATCCGTTTTTTCAATTGATTTTCTTGTAGAATCAGCGGAATTAGGTGCTCACGTAGTTAAATTGAAACTTGACACTGGAGATACTTCCTGGATGATTGTAGCTACGGCTCTCGTACTATTAATGACTCCAGGTCTTGGATTCTTTTATGGTGGAATGGTTGGTAAAAAAAATGTCATCAGTACTATGCTCCAAAGCTATATGGCTATGATTATTATAACCATTTTATGGGTTTTAATTGGCTTTGGACTTTGTTTTGGTCCCACAATTGGAGGTTTAATTGGTAATCCAAGCTCAAATTTCCTTTTTAATGGTGTAAGTGCAAATACCGCTTGGGACTTAGCTCCGACTATTCCTTTTATTTTATTTGCTTTATTTCAGGCAAAATTTGCCATCATCACTCCGGCTTTAATTACAGGGGCATTTGCCGAAAGGGTTCGTTTTTGGGCTTATATATTATTTATGATATTGTTCTCACTAGTTGTATACGCTCCATTGTGTCATATGACGTGGCACCCTGATGGATTATTCTTCGGATGGGGAGTACTGGATTTTGCTGGAGGAACTGTAGTGCATATGAGCGCTGGTTGGGCCGCATTGGCAGGAGCTATCTTTTTAGGAAAAAGAAAAGTACAAAAAACAAATCCAGCCCGTATCACATACGTATTGTTAGGAACAGCCTTATTATGGTTTGGATGGTTTGGATTCAACGCCGGATCTGCTGTTGGAGCAGGAAGTCTTGCTGCTCAAGCTTTGGGAACTACTACTGTCGCTGCTGCTGCTGCTGCTATGGCGTGGGTATTTCTGGATAAAATTTTAGG